>JAGNPF010000101.1 GCA_017989775.1 Flavobacterium sp. | reverse complement strand
CACAAAAGAAACCGATTATGTCCCTGGAACAAATACTTCCATTTATTATGGAGGAAATGGGTTACGGTGGAATGTATGGATACGGTTACGGTTTTGGCAACTGGTACGGAATGTATTCACCTGTTTATTATGACCCTGGATATTACCAAGAAACCACTTATTATATGGTCGAAACCAATGTTTTTTCTTTGAAAGCCAATAAATTAATCTGGACAGGAACCACAAAATCGGCAAACACCAGCACCCAAGACTTGGGACTTTTGGTGGACAGCATTATTGCCACCGTCATGACCGAAATGAAAAAAGACGGGTTTATTGCAGGGAAATAATCATCAAAAATAAAAGACGACAAGCTTTCGCAATAGTCTTAATCCAACAATAAATAACTCCTGAATATTTTTTTTTGGGAGTTATTTTTTTTAATAAAAAAAATGACTAAATTTGTCAAGACATTTTAATTCAAAAACACAATGAAAACACTACTCAAAAATGCAAGAGAACAAAAAGGATTGAAGACTCGAGAAGTGGCACAAATTCTAGGTATCGACCAAGCCTTGATCAGCAAGTTCGAAAACGGAACCAGAAAACCAACCAAAGACCAAGTGCTTAAATTGGCTTCGTTATTGGAAATAGATTACGAAACCTTGATGGTAGCTTGGCTCAAAGAGAAAATACTTTATGAAATCGGGCAAGATGATTTTGCCTTGAAAGCTCTCAATATGGTTCGTGAAGAAATAGAAAACAGTTATGTCACTTCCAAAAAATCACTTTCCAAAAACCTATCCGCCATTCTCGAAGAAATTGATGCCTTAAAAGCAAAATTGGACAAATATCGCCAGTTCGACAGCTATAGAATTGCCCAAGCACTAGAACTTGAATACACTTTTGAGAGCAACCGTATCGAAGGAAATACAATGACGCTTCGCGAAACCGATTTGGTTGTCAACGAAGGTTTGACTATTTCTGGAAAAAGTATGCGAGAACATCTTGAAGTCATTAATCATCAGGAAGCTATTGCTTACATCAAGCATTTGATGGAGAAAAACACACCCCTAAACGAGCGAGAAGTTTTGTCTATTCACAACTTGATTCTTCGTGGGATTAATCCCGAAGATGCCGGTCGTTACCGCCGTGTGCAAGTGATGATCAAAGGCAGTTCGTTTATGCCTCCCCAGCCTTTTATGGTAGCCAAGGAAATGGAAGATTTTTTCATTTGGTATGAAACCAATAAAAACGGTTTACATCCCATAGTTTTGGCAGCCGAACTTCACGAACGTCTGGTTACCATTCATCCATTTATCGATGGAAATGGAAGAACTTCTCGATTGGTAATGAACCTAATTCTGTTGCAAAATGGCTATGTAATTGCCAACATAAAAGGCGATTACGACAGTAGAATAAACTATTACAATGCATTGGAAACCGCCCAGACTAAAAACAACAAAGAGGATTTTCTCTTGTTTATTGCTCAAATAGAAAAAGAAAGTTTGGAGCGATATCTTGAAATCATTGGTCAATAAAAAATCCCGTCATGTTTTTAGAACTAGACGGGATTTTGTTTTAATTCTTATTCTCCAATAAAGGCACGAACTTGAAATCGCCAAACTCGTGTTTTTCGAATTGGGTTTCGTTTTTCCTGATGAGCAAAGTCATAACCTGTTTTTCTTCGCCCAAAGGAATTACCAGCCTTCCTCCTATTTTCAACTGTGCCATCAAGGCTTGCGGAATTATTGGCGCACCAGCCGTAACAATAATACTGTCAAAAGGAGCGTGATTAGGTAAACCTTTATAACCGTCACCAAACGAAAGGTGTTTGGGTCGAATGCCTAATTTCGGTAATAAAATAGATGTTTGTTTGAACAATTCATTTTGTCTTTCAATACTGTACACCTTGGCTCCCATCAAACACAAAACCGCCGTTTGATAGCCGGAACCTGTCCCGATTTCGAGAATTTTATGGTCTTTTTTCACTTCCAATAATTGACTTTGAAAAGCGACCGTATAAGGTTGCGAAATGGTTTGACCAGCTCCTATGGGAAAAGCCTTGTCTTGATAAGCATAATCGGCAAAACTGGAATTCAGGAAAAGATGTCTTGGAATTTTACCGATGGCTTCCAAAACACTTTTATCAACAATTCCTTTCTCTTTCAGAAGAGTTACTAATTGATTACGAAGTCCTTGATGTTTGGCAGTATCTTTCAAAATTTTGGCTAGTTTAATTTGGTAAAATTAAACTTTAAAATATCAAAAATCAAGTAAGAATTTCCAAAACTTTAAACGTCAAAATTTATGCTATTAACAAATAAATTATACATTTGTTAAAAATCTTTTTTTATGTTAAAAGTAGGCGTTTTAGGTGCTGGGCATCTTGGAAAAATACATTTACGATTATTACAACAATCTGAAAAATACGAATTAGTTGGTTTTTATGACGAAAACCAAGAAAACGGTGAAAAAGTAGCCAAAGAATTTGGATACAAACAATTCTCCACAATAGCCAGTTTAATACACGCCGTTGACGTGATTGACATTGTCACTCCCACCCTTTCCCATTACAAATGCGCCAAAGTTTCCATCAAATCGGGCAAACACGTTTTTATTGAAAAACCCATTTCAAATACCGTTGAAGAAGCCGAAGAAATTATTGCCTTGGCAAAAGAATACAAGGTAAAAGGCCAGGTGGGTCACGTGGAAAGGTTCAATCCTGCATTCAAGGCGACCAAGGACATGATTGAAAATCCAATGTTCATCGAAACGCATCGTTTGGCCGAATTCAATCCTCGTGGCACGGATGTTCCCGTGGTTTTGGACTTGATGATTCACGACATCGACGCCATTTTGAGCGTGGTAAATTCGAAAGTAAAAGACGTTCACGCCAGTGGAGTTTCCGTAATCAGTGAAACTCCCGATATTGCCAATGCCCGAATTGAATTCGAAAATGGTTGTGTGGCTAATTTAACTGCGAGCCGAATTTCCTTGAAAAATATGCGCAAATCGCGTTTCTTCCAGAAAGACGCCTACATTTCTGTTGACTTTTTGGAGAAAAAATGCGAGGTCGTAAAAATGAAAGATGCACCGGAAATCCCCGGCGATTTCGATATTATTCTACAAAATGCCGAAGGCGTGAAAAAACAAATCTACTTTTCTAATCCCGAGGTGGAGCAAAACAACGCCATTCTGGACGAACTAGAATCTTTTGCCGATGCCATCAACAACGATACTACTCCTGTTGTAACCTTGGAACAAGCAACGGAAGCATTACGTGTGGCTTACCAAATCATTGATTGTTTCAAGAAGTAAGCAAAATTTATTTAGAGTTTAAGGTTTAAAGTTCCCAGTTGCAACTTTAAACCTTAAACTCTAAACTTTTAAAACCAAAATATATGAAAATAATTGCGGTCATCGGAGCAGGAACAATGGGCAACGGCATTGCGCATACTTTTGCCCAAAATGGTTTTACCGTAAAACTGATTGATGTTTCCGAAAAAGCCTTGGACAAAGGAATGACGACTATTCTTGCCAATTTGGATCGAATGGTTGCAAAAGGCAGTATTTCTGAAGAAGACAAATTCAAGACCCTGAACAACATTATCACCTATACAGACGTTGAAGACGGTGTGGTAGGCGTGGATTTGGTCATTGAAGCAGCCACCGAAAACCTGGAATTAAAGCTGAAGATTTTCAAACAATTGAACGAAGTTTGTTCGCACAACACCATTTTCGCCACCAATACTTCTTCCATTTCCATCACGCAAATCGGAGCGGTTGTGGCTCATCCGGAACGCGTTATCGGAATGCACTTTATGAATCCCGTTCCCCTAATGCCTTTGGTGGAAGTGATTCGCGGCAATAAAACGAGCGATGAAGTGACCAAAATCATTATGACTTTAGCCGAAAAACTGGGTAAAACTCCCGTTGAAGTCAACGATTTTCCAGGTTTTGTCACCAACCGAATCTTGATGCCGATGATCAACGAATCGATTGAAACCTTGGAAAACAAAGTGGCCGGTGTTTATGAAATTGACACCGTGATGAAACTTGGAATGGGACACCCGATGGGACCTCTGCAATTGGCCGATTTTATTGGGCTTGACGTGTGTTTGGCAATTTTGAACGTAATGTACGACGGTTTCAAAAATCCAAAATACCTTCCTTGTTCTTTATTGGTCGACATGGTCAACAATGGCAAATTGGGCGTAAAATCTGGCGAAGGTTTTTATGATTATAGTGAAAGCAAAAAAGCGGAGAAAGTTTCGAAGCAGTTTATCTCTTCTAATTAATATTTAGATTATGAGAACATTTGAAACTGAATATAAAAGTTTTCACCAACGTCTTTTTAATTTAAAAACCTTTACCTTTTTAGCATCGTTTATATTTTTCACATATTTGATTTTAAATTTCAAACTATTAACCCCTTCACAATCAATAATAACTCAATCTCTTTTTTCATTATTTTTTATTGTTTTCATTATTTTTGAAAGTAAAACCAATATCCATAAAATTACCCTAGATCTAGAAAAAATCATACTAGAAGGTGAAACTTTTAATAAAAAATGGACTAAATCAATTGATATCAAAGAGACTGAAATTATTTTAAAAAGTATAGCGTCTCGAAGAGGTATTTGTGGAGTAATTTTTTATTTAAAATTAAAAAACTTAAGAAAAACATATATTTTAAATTCATTTGAAACCTATTCTGATAAAGAATTATTAGAAATTTTTAATGAATTTAAGAAATTCAAGGAAGAAAAAATAATTTTAGACGAAAGGCTCGTAATATATAGAATCCAAGAAAAAATAGAAAAATGTCCATTTCAATAAACCTCCTCAAAATAAAATCCACTTTACCTTCAACCGTAACTCTTGTTGCCGTTTCCAAAACCAAGCCCATTTCCGATTTGATGGAAGCTTATGATGCAGGTCAACGCATTTTTGGCGAAAACAAAATACAGGAAATGGCCGAGAAATGGGAAGCCATGCCAAAAGACATTGAATGGCATATGATTGGTCACGTCCAGACGAACAAGGTCAAATTTATGGCACCATTTGTGAGCTTGATTCACGGCGTGGATAGTTTGAAATTATTGGAAGAAATCAACAAACAAGCCAAAAAAAACAATAGAATTATCGATTGTTTGTTGCAAGTATATATTGCCGAAGAGGAATCCAAATTCGGTTTGGATGAAAATGAATTGGATGAGATTCTTCACTTCATTCAGAATGACAAAGAAGGAATGAAAAACATTCGAATCGTGGGATTGATGGGAATGGCAACTTTTACGGACAACCAAGAACAAATCAAGAAAGAATTCACTCATTTGAAATCGATTTTTGACAAATACACAATTGGTACAGACGCGATTAATCGCGTCTCTACATGGCAAACAATATCAATGGGAATGTCCGGCGATTATAATCTCGCCATTGAATGCGGAAGCACGATGGTTCGAATAGGAAGTAGTATCTTTGGTACTCGTTAGAAACAATTTTAAACTTTTTTTAAACCTTAAACTTTAAACAAAATTTACTGCATACTCGACATAGAAACCACCGGAGGACAATTCAACGAAGAAGGAATTACCGAAATCGCCATCTATAAATTTGACGGTCACGAAATCGTGGACCAGTTCATCAGTTTGGTCAATCCCGAAATTCCAATTCAGCCTTTTGTAGTGAAATTGACGGGCATCAACAACGCGATGTTGCGCTCGGCTCCCAAGTTTTATGAAATTGCCAAACGCATCATCGAAATGACCACCGACTGTGTTCTCGTGGCCCACAATGCCGATTTCGATTACCGAATTCTCCGCACTGAATTTCGCCGTTTGGGTTATGATTTCAACATCAAAACCCTTTGCACAGTCGAATTATCCCAAAAATTATTGCCGGAACAACCTTCCCACAGCTTGGGAAAATTGGTTCGTGCTTTGGGAATCCCAATGGCTGACAGGCATCGTGCCAGCGGAGACGCGATGGCGACTGTAAAATTGTTCAAAATGCTCTTGGACAAAGATTTGAACAAAGAAATCGTCAAAGAACTCATCAAGTTTGAAATCCAAAAGGGAATTGCACCCAAATTGAGGGAC
>JAGNPF010000100.1 GCA_017989775.1 Flavobacterium sp. | reverse complement strand
TCTAACTAATGTAGCTGTTTTATAAGCTGCAATTCCACCGGAAACTCCCAGTAAAATTTTCTTTCCGCTTAAAACTGACATTATAAATATTATTTGTTTCCGTCTCTATGGTAGATTTTACCATCTAACCATTCTTGTACTGCCAAAGCATGTGGTTTAGGCAATTTTTCATAGAATTTGGAAACCTCGATTTGTTCTTTATTTTCGAAAACTTCTTCCAAACTGTCGTTGTAAGTCGCAAATTCTTCCAATTTTTCGGTCAATTCTTTTTTGATTTCGGAATTGATTTGATTTGCTCTTTTAGCCATAATTGTTATCGCTTCGTACACATTTCCTGTAGGCTCTTCGATAACGGTTTTATTGTAGGTTATCGTGTTTACCGGAGCATTTGTCTTTCTTAAATCCATGACTTTGTTTATTTAGTGAAATTTTTTAAATCTGTTTCAATTCGAACCATCATCTCGTCCGCAATCTTTTTGTGTTTTGTATCGGGTTTGAATTTCATCAAACTATTGTAAGCTGTTTTGGCAATATTCAATCTCTCCTCCATTTTGGATGGAATACTGTTTATTCCCAATTGATAGGCTGAATCATATTTGTAAAAAAGGGCGTCTTCTTTGAATGGCGTTCCAGGAAAATCGGCCACAAAATTATCCAAAGCCACCATTGCAGATTTATAATCCATAATGGTGTGATAGCCTTTTGCATTTTCATAGACCTTTTTTTCAATCTTTTCATTTAATTCTCTCAGTTCTTTATTGGCTTCCGGCAAATATTGCGAATTGGGATATGAATCTATGAAACCCTGCAACTTGTCGATTGCCTTGTAAGTATCTGTTTGATCCAGAGAATACGGTGATGTTCTCCCTGATTGAATAGCATAACACTTGGCTCCCAAATAAGCGGCTTCTTCCACTTTTTCACTTTTTGGATATCCGGAAACAAAACTTTCGAATTGATAGGCACCCAAGTAATACTGTTTCGTTTTGTAATAGGACTGCGAAAACATGTAAAACAATTTCTCGGCCTGAGGTTTTCCTCGGTATGCCGGCGCAATTTGCTCTATAAGTCGGATTGCATCATTATACTTTTCTGCGTCATATAATTTGGTGGCCATTTCAAATTTAACGGCAACATCTTCTGTTTTCAATGCTTTTTGGTATTCACTGCATGAAACCAAAAGAACAACAAGAAGAAACAACGACACTATTTTTTTACTCACCATTACAATATTGTTTTTTTGGAGTTCGTGACCCGAGCCATTTTGACGAACAGATGAAATAATCTTCGATTTCATTTTATTTACTTTTTTTATGATTTAATGGAAGGACGTGACTTTCAAAAAAACCATAGCCAAGTTGCGGTGGCAAATTTAGGTATTAATTTAGCCACTACAAAATATATTTTTTGTTAAAAAAGGGCGTGATTATTAGGCTATTTTATTGATTTTTTCAACGAATTTATCGATTCTTCCCGCCAAGGATTCATCCACGCTCACCAAAGGCAATCTTACCGTGTTTTCCGCAATTCCCATTGACTGGAACACCTGTTTGATTCCGGGAGGATTTCCTTGTTCGAAAATCATGTCGATGCAGTCCGAAAATTGGTATTGCAATTTGAATGCGTCATCCACTTTGCGGTTCAATCCCAAACGAATCATTTCCGAGAATTCTTTTGGGAAACCTTGTGCAATTACGGATATAACGCCAGAACCTCCGGCCAAAACCATTGGCAGGGCTATCATATCGTCACCCGAAAGTACCATAAAATCTTTCGGCTTGTTTTTCAGCAATTGCATAGCATGCACCATGTCGCCATTAGCCTCCTTGATGGCCACAATGTTTTCGAAATCATTTGCCAAACGCATAACTGTGGAAGGCAACATGTTGCTACCCGTTCTGCTAGGGACATTGTATAAAATAACAGGAATTGGAGAAGCTTCGGACACGGCTTTGAAATGTTGGTAAATTCCTTCTTGCGTGGGTTTGTTGTAGTAAGGAGAAACGGAAAGAATGGCGGCAAATTTTGACAAATCACGGGTTTTCAATTCTTCGACAACTTCCATTGTGTTGTTGCCTCCAACACCAAGCACCATAGGCAATCTTCCATTGTTGGTTTCAACCACAGTTTGAATGACAAACTCTTTTTCAGTTGGTGTCATCGTTGCATTTTCAGCTGTAGTTCCTAAGATTACAAGATATTCCACTCCACCATCGATGGAAAAATTCACTATTTTTATTAATGCTTCCGTATCAATTGAAAAATCTTTTCTAAAAGGAGTCGCAAGAGCAACACCCGTCCCTATTAATGATTGCATAATTTATTTTAAATTTTGTTTAATATTTTTAAATACCTGAATAATTCGTGAACAAATACCTTGTAATTTTCGGCATTGGTATTAATCATCAAATGGTTTAATTTCTTGTCGACAGATGAAAAACCCACTTTGAACAAAGCCTTCGAATTGTGGGTAATGTTCAACAAAATTGCTTTTTCCACATCGTAATAACTTATCAACAAATCAAACTTCTCATTGATGAAATCATTCACTATGGGGTTGGTGATTTCTGTTTTCCAATTGAGATGCTTGGTGCTGAATGTCGGCTGCGAATAGGTTTCGTTTTTTTTCAACTTGTCCCTGTAAACAATTATTTTTATGTTGTTGCCGGAAAATCCATTAACAACCAATTCCCCTACCAAGGCTTCTTTTTCATGAAAATAGCTTTCGTCAACCAGCACTCCAACCGTCTGAATCGGCAAAGTCGAAGAGACACTCTTTACATTTTGCAAACTATTTTTTAATATCCTTTTTAAAAAATAATCCTTTATATAATTTAAAAACATGTTACTTTTACGTGGTTACAAAATTAATTAATTAAAGTCGCATAACAGATGGTAAATCTAAAAAACTATAATGATGTTTTAAAACTTTTTGTTATATTCTTAACATTTTTTTTAGGTGTTTCTTGCAGCAAACAAAATTATTCCGTATCTAAAATCGAAGGAAAACAAATTGCGGTTACCGATAAAGAGAAGCAGGACTCCCAAATAGAAAATTTCATCAAACCGTATCGGGAACACATCAACAAAGACCTGGACAGCATCTTGGCTTATTGCCCGACAACCTTGGACAAGAGTTCTGGAAAATGGCAAACCACCATTGGCAACTTGATGGCCGACGTGACTTTGCAACGCGGAAACGCCTTGTTCATGACCCGAGAAAAAAAGAACATCGATTTGTGTATTCTAAACCATGGCGGAATTCGTTCGACACTTCCAAAAGGAAATGTAACAACCAGAACAGCTTATCAAATCATGCCTTTTGAAAACAGCTTGGTGGTGATTGCTTTAAAAGGAGAACAAATTTTCGAATTGGTCGATTATTTCATAGCCACGCAAAAACCACATCCCTTGTCGGGAATTACCTTCACCATTGGCAAAGACAATCTTGCCAAAAACATATTGGTTCAAGGCAAAGCGGTTGAAAAAGACGCCATTTATTATGTTGCCACCAATGATTATTTGTCCAACGGGGGCGACAATATGAATTTCTTTAAAAAAGGAACCCAAAAATACGACCTGAATTACAAGCTGAGAAACATCTTGATTGATTATTTCAAGGAAGTGGACACAATTCCCGTAATCAACGATGTCAGGGTAAGTGTTGAATAATATTTTCGATTGCAGAAAAATAAATACAAAATGAAAAGAAGAGATTTTATAGAAAAAACCGCTGCAGGCACAGCCTTGCTAAGTTTAGGATTGAGTTTAAGCAGTTTCAAATCGGATATAAAACACATCACGATACTTCATACTAATGATGTCCACAGCCATATCGACCCATTTCCAGCGGATGACCCCCGCAACCCAAATATGGGTGGCGCTGCCAGAAGAGCTACTTTGATTGAAACTATTCGCCAAGAAAATCCAAATGTATTGTTGCTGGATGCCGGAGATATTTTTCAAGGAACTCCATACTTTAATTATTATGGCGGCGAACTGGAATTCAAATTGATGAGCATAATGAAATACGATTTGTCCACCATAGGCAACCACGATTTCGACAATGGCGTTGACGGTTTGGCTGCCCAAATGCCGCACGCTTCTTTTGAATTTGTATCGGCAAACTACGATTTCAAGAACACCTCGATGGATGGTTTCGTGAAACCTTTTAAAATTTTCAACAAAAACGGAATTAAAATTGGCGTTTTTGGACTTGGAATCGAACTCCAAGGATTGGTGGATAAAAAAATGTACAAAGAAACCGTTTGGCACAATCCTGTTGAAACAGCCCAAGATATGGTTCGAATCCTGAAAAAAGAAAACAAATGCGACTTGGTTATTTGCTTATCACATCTTGGCTACAAATACAGCAAAGAAGATTCAAACAAAATATCCGACTTGAAATTGGCAGAACTCACCAAGGACATCGACTTGATCATTGGCGGTCACACCCATACTTTTCTGGACAAACCAACCGTCGTAAAAAACTCGGAAGGAAAAGATGTTTTGGTAAATCAGGTAGGATGCTACGGTATCAACTTGGGACGAATCGATTTTTACTTTGACAACGACAAATCGAAATCTGTCAGCGGAAAATCAATTGTCGTTTGATTTTTCGATAACCATAACAAATTCATAAAAGACATAATAGACCGACGCATTCAAAATCATTGCCAATGGCCGGAAGCTAATGGGAGATATACCTGAGAGATAATATCTCTCCACAAAAACAATGAAATATTGGCTAACCGATAAAAGTCCAAATATCAACAACCAAGCAGTATCATTTTTTTTGCCATTATTCATCACATAATCGGATAAAGTTATTCCGGCAATGATGGAAATCAAAATATTTTGAATAATCAAAATCCCATAACTTCGAGTCGTCAACTCACTCGTTATGGACAACAAATAGAAGAAAAAGAACACAAAAGGAATCATTGCCAGAAACAAAGGAATACAATCCTTGAGTTTTATTAGTTTGACAATGTAATAAATCATCAATAATCGATGTATGAAAAAGGCAATCAACCCTAGAAACAACATCGTCTCGGTGTCATATATAAAAAACACGTTGGTAATCAAGGAAAATGAAATTGCATAGAAAAAAAGGGGATTTCTTTGACTGGAAGTACTCCAATAAAGCAACATCAACACAATTGAGATCAAGGGTTTAAACACAAAGAGAATGAGTTCATAAGAAAACAACTCGGCAGTGACTTCGACCGTGACAACGGCAAAAAACAAAGCCGAAATTATTTTTTTGAGATTGTCCTCTTTATTAAAAATCTTCATCCCTCTTTTATTCAGTTTCATTAATCAGTTTCATAAAATCAGTTTCCGAAATTATTGGAATGTTCAGCTTGACGGCTTTTTCCAATTTTGCCGGCCCCATATTGGTTCCAGCCACCACGTAATCCGTTTTTGCCGAAATGGAACTGCCCACTTTCCCGCCATTGTCTTCGATGGATTTCTTCAAATCGTCTCTCGAAAATTGTTCGAAAACTCCCGAAACCACAAAGGTTTTTCCGGCGAGTTTGTCCGTGGCATTGGGGTTAATGATTTCAATGGTTTCAAATTGGACTCCATAATTTTTTAATCGATCAACAATCAGTCTATTTTCTGGATTTTCAAAAAATTCCAAAACGCTTTGCGCAATGCGTTCTCCGATTTCATCCACCAAAACCAAATCCATCATGCTGGCCTGACTCAACACATCAATGTTTTTGTAATGTTTAGCCAGTTTTTTGGCAACAGTTTCACCAACAAATCGGATTCCAAGTGCATACAACACGCGTTCAAAAGGAATGTTCTTTGAATTTTCGACACCATTTACCAAATTTTCAGCCGATTTCTGAGCCATTCTTTCCAATGGTAAAATGTGCTCCACTTTCAACTCATATAAATCGGCGTAATTATGAACCAAATTGTTGTTGTAAAGCAAAGCCACCGTTTCGCCTCCAAGACCTTCGATGTCCATTGCTTTTCTGGAAATAAAATGTTGGATTCTACCAATAATCTGTGGCGGACAACCATAAAAATTTGGACAGTAATGATTGGCTTCGCTTTCACCGCGAACTAATCCCGATTGGCATTCTGGACAATGCGTGATGTATGTTGTCG
>JAGNPF010000099.1 GCA_017989775.1 Flavobacterium sp. | reverse complement strand
TAATTTTATGGGACTCTTCAGGCGAAACAAAAATATTAAAAAACCAGTTATTCGACAAATTATTGACCTTGTTCCTCGATGGATGATTGAATCGTGTACAAAAAGACACAAATCAGACAAAGGGTGTTGGTAATGGGGCTAAAAAAATAAGATCAGAACCGAAATTACAATTCAATTCTGACTTATTTTCAGCATAATTTTGTAATATTAACCTGTTTATAAGCTATGGCAAACCTTACTTGAAGTTTTATGAAAACTTTCGGATAGCTATGATTTTTTTTTTAAAATTTTGATTCGTAAATTTACTTAATGTAACATAAATAAAATCTTATGAAAAAATCCTGCGCAAAATGGTTTCAAAAGCTGTTGGTCTTGCTGATGGTTTTTGCGGTGAGTAGTTTTGGATTGCATGCCTAATCGTCGAACAGCTCGGGTAATACCGAAAAAGAATTCAAGAACACGATTCGGTTCAATATCACGAACCCTATGATTTTTGGCAATAAATCCATTATTTTTGGATACGAACGCATTTTGCCAAACAATCGATCCTTTTCCATCAATATAGGCCAAACTGGATTTCCCAGCTTGGACATAGTTGATTCAGAAGAATTGCAAGCCAATACAATTCTTTCCGAAAGAGGCTTTCATATTTCTGGAGATTATCGATTTTATCTTTCCAAACTCAATAAATACAATGCGCCAAGAGGTGTTTATCTGGGACCGTATTATGGCTACAATTCTTTTGACAAGGGACATAGTTGGACATTGAACAGTGAAACTTCCGGGTTTTCTGGTAATGTAAATTCCGAGTTGGGCTTGACCATCAACACTGTTGGTGTCGAGTTGGGGTATCAGTTTGTTTTCTGGAAACGTTTCTCTGTCGACATGATTCTTCTTGGACCCGGTGTTGGTTTCTACAAATGGGATTTGTCCCTCGACACTAATTTGTCCGCCGAATACTCCAAATTATTTTTTGACAAGCTGAATGCAGCCCTAGAAGAAAAATTTCCTGGTTATGAAGGAACACTCGGGGAAGGCGATTTTCAAAAAAAAGGAGCCAAAAGTACCACCAGCTTGGGATATCGCTACATGATACAGATAGGAGTTGACGGTATTATCTTGATGCGTTTGACCGATGTCGAAAAAAGCACCGATTACGTTCAAGGCAACACCTATTATGGCGGCTGGGGTTATGGCGGCGGTTATTATGGCGGTTATGGCGGTTGGGGTTATGGAGGTGCCATGTATAGTACTCCAGGGTATTATGAAGAAAACAAAACCTATTACGTGGAAACCAACATATACGACGTGAAATCCAATAAATTGCTTTGGTCAGGAACTACTTCAACTTTGAATCCTACCAAAATTAATGAGGCTTTGGACGAGATTATCTTGGCCGTCAAAACAGAATTGACCAACAAAGGGTTGATCGTGAAAGAAGAAACCAAAAAGAAATAGTCACTTCTGCAAATGACAAAAAAGTCTTTGAGCCAGTAATTTTGGTTTAAAGACTTTTTTTTTGTTTTAATGTATCCAATAATTTCTCCATTGTTCAAATGCGGCTTTGGAAAAGCAAGGATTAAATTATTACTTGTTTTTGGTCATAATTATATAAATTTGCAAGATGAATAATAGACGCAAATTTTGGTTTGGCCTGTTGCTGCTTGTCTTGACACAATCAAGTATGAAGGCACAAACTGCAGTTGATTCCACAAAATATTGTCCAGAAATATCGCTTCCGGAGCTTTTCAAGAAGAAGGATTCCGTTCTTGTCTTGAAGCCTGCCAAAAACAATTTTTTTCTGGTCATGCCCATCATTGGTTCGCAACCTGCCACGGGTTTTTCGTATGGTTTCGTTTCCCAATATACTTTCAAGGGGAAAATGGAAAAAGACAAATATTCCTCCGTAAATCTAGGGGTCACCTATACCGAAAAACAACAGTTGCTTGTCAATGCCAAGAATAGCGTGATGCTTAAAAACAACAAAATATTTTTGAGCGGTGACTGGCGTTTTTACATTTTTTCGCAGGCCAACTATGGATTGGGAACCGACATCATTCCCCGTCCTTCCGAAGCGGACAATTTTGATTTGAATGATTTGAAGGAACCGATGGATTATAATTATTTAAAGTTCCATCAAACTGCTTCTTGGGAAGTCAAAAACAACTATTATGTGGGTGCTGGAGTTCATGTCGATTGGTACACCACCATAAACGATCTAAACCTGGATGTTGCCAACGCACAATTAACCAATCATTATACCTACAGCCAGAAATACGGCTACAAAGACAATGAATATTTCGTGAATGGGGTGAGCCTGAATTTATTGTATGATTCCAGGGACAACCAAATCAATACCAACAATGGAATGTTTGCCAATATCAATTATCGATTCAATCCAGCCTTTAATGATAACCAAAAAGCAAGTAATGTGCTGTTCATGGAGTATCGTTATTTTTTGCCGTTAAGCAAACTCAATAAGCAACATGTTTTCAGTATTTGGGCCACCGGGCAGTTTCTGACCTCGGGCAAAGTTCCGTATCTCAATTTGCCTTCCATTGGATGGGATCAGCGCAGTCGCAGCGGAAAAGGATATACCCAAGGTTTGTTTCGCGGTCAAAAAATGGTGTATTTCGAAACAGAATACCGATTTCCTATTCTTTGTAGTAATTTAATCAGCGGCACCGTTTTTGGTAATCTGACTTCGGCCAGTGACAAAGACCGGGACATTCGTATTTTTCAATATATCCAGCCTGCAATGGGAGTGGGTTTGCGCATTTTGATAGACAAGGCCACAAGAACCAATCTGGTACTTAATTATGCTTGGGGGCGCCATTCCAAAGCATTCTACCTCAATGCGGGCGAATCATTCTAGATTCGGTTTTTTATGAATTTGTGAATGGTAAGCTTCTTTATAGTTATTAATAACTAAATTTGAGAAAATAATTGAAACAATTTTCGGGATTATAAATAAATTTCTAAATTTGATTAAATTTAACAAATTAACATTTACAAATCAAAGATTATGAAAAAAGTATTTTTACTCTTATTAGTTGCAGTTACCTCAGGAGTTTTTGCCTAATCTTCTGACAAAGAAGATCTTGAAATCATTCAAGGTGTTTATGGCAAATCAAAAAAAGAACTAGCCCAAGCATACATGGAAATACCGGAAGCCCAAGCAGCCGCTTTTTGGAAAATTTATGACGAATTTGAAGTGGAACGCAAAGCTCTTGGCACTGCCAAAGTTGCCGTCATCAATGATTATGCTGCAAACTTTGCCAATCTTACGGATGAAAGTGCCGACAAAATTGCAAAAGCAGGATTGAAAAACAATTTGGATTATCAAAAGTTGTTTTCAAAATATTACGACAAATATAAAAAAGCCGTTGGAGCCATCACTGCCGCCAAAATAATTCAATTCGAGAACTACATGCAAACCACGGTACAGGCCGAACTGCAGGATGCCATTCCTTTTGTTGGGGAAATTGAGGCCATAAAAGCAAAATAAAAAAACATCCTTGTGATACATAAAGCGTGGTGGATTATTTTCACTGCGCTTTTTTTATGTACAAGTTTAAATTTGTCTTGAAAAAGCCTACTTTTACGGTATCAAACTTATACCATCTAGATATATTGGCTTATTGCCAGTTCGAGCGCAACCTCTATATCTGTCTAATTGGTATTGCAACATCACTATTATGAAAACCATTATTTCGGCACTTGTTATTTTATGCTTGACATTTACCTCATGCAATTCGTCTAATTTTGGGTAGATAAGTATGACAAACATAGCGTTTATTTCTCAAATTAAAATTGCTATTATATCATCTTCACTATTTTATTTCTTGTCTACCATCCCATAAAAAAATCCGCTTTATCATTAAATGACGAAGCGGATTTTTAATAAAAATAAAGGTTAATCTAGAAACAATACTGGTTTTCACTTACCAATTTGGTTGTAATTGTTTCCCTTAACTCGATGATGTTGGGCATATTGGTGTATTTGGTAAAACGGCGCAATCCCATCAACATCATTCGTTGTTCGTCGCCTTCGGCAAAGGAAATAATGCTTTCTTTTCCTTTTTGGGTAATCACGTCAACGGCTTTGTACAAGTACAATTTTGCCATGGCAATTTGTTCCTTCACGGCATCTTCACCTTGTTTTTTGGCCAACTTTTCGGTTCTCAAGATGGTTGATTCTGCCATGTAAATTTCAATCAAAATATCGGCGGCAGCCATCAATAATTGTTGGTGTCCTTCCAAATCGGGGCCGTATTTTTGTACCGCTCCACCGGCAACCATCAGGAACGCCTTTTTCAATTTGCCCAGCATTTCTTTTTCTTCCGAGAACAATTCGGAATAATCAGGCGTGTCGAAAGAGGGAATCCCCATTAGTTCTTCCTGTACTTTCGTGGCTGGCCCCAACAAATCCACATGTCCCTTGAAGGCTTTTTTGATCAACATTCCCACGGAAAGCATTCTGTTGATTTCGTTCGTACCTTCATAAATGCGGGCAATTCTCGCATCACGCCAGGCACTTTCCATTGGCGTGTCTTCCGAGAATCCCATTCCTCCCAAAATTTGGATGCCTTCGTCGGAACAATTCTGGATGTCTTCGGAAACGGCCACTTTGAGGATGGAACATTCTATGGCAAATTCTTCGATGCCTTTCAATTCAGAGTCTTGATGCGATTCGCCATTGGCTTCACGATCCTTGATTTTGTCTTCGATATCCTTGGCGGCTCTATAAACGGCACTTTGACCTGCATAACAGGAGGTCGCCATTTCGGCCAATTTGTATCGGATGGCACCAAAATGGGAAATAGGCGTGTTGAATTGCACCCTTTCATTGGCATATTTGGTGGCATTTGTAATCACTCGGCGTTGCGCATCCAGGCAAGCAGCCGCGAGTTTGATTCGTCCCACATTCAAGGCATTCATGGCAATTTTGAAACCGTTTCCTCGTTCGGAAAGCATGTTTTCGACAGGAACTTTGGTATCGGTAAAGAAAACTTGTCGGGTGGAAGAAGCACGAATTCCGAGTTTGTGTTCTTCCTCATTCATCGTTATGCCGTTGCTGGGGTCGTTTTCGACAATGAACCCCGTAATGTTTTTGTCGTTTTCAATGCGTGCAAAAACAATCATCAGACTACAAAAACCGGCATTGGTAATCCACATTTTTTGTCCCGTGATTTTGTAATGTGTTCCGTCTTCAGACAATACGGCCTTTGTTTTCCCTGAATTGGCGTCACTTCCTGCGCCCGGTTCAGTCAGACAGTAGGAACCAAACCATTCGCCGGAAGCGAGTTTGGGAACGTATTTTTGCTTTTGCTCTTCCGTGCCGTATAAAGTGATGGGCAAGGTGCCAATTCCAGTGTGGGCACCAAATGCGGACGAAAATGAACCTGTGGCACCCGAAATGTAATCGCAAACGAGAACGGTATCCACAAAACCCATTCCCAGACCACCATAAGCTTCCGGGACAGATATGCCCAAAAGTCCCAATTCGGCTGCTTTGCGCATACATTCCACCGTAAAAGCAAAATCCCGTTTTTCAAATCGGTCTTTATTCGGCCACACTTCTTTGTCGATAAACTCTTTTACAGAGTCGCGCATCATTAATTGGTCTTCGTTGAAATCTTCAGGAGTGAAGACATCTTCGCATCTTGTTTCTTTTACGATGAATTGGCCACCGCGAGTTTTGTCGTTCATTTGTTTAAGATTTAGAGTTTTTTAGAAAAAAGAATAAAGAGCATAGAATAGAGAAAAAGGAATATAGAGTGGAGAAACAGACCTTCTATTTTAGTCCATTTTGGAACCCCATAGTCATTCTTTGAAATTCTTCGACTTTTTTTTCTAAATGATTAAATGTTTGTTCGTTTATATATTTTCGATGCTTTGCTACGATTAGTTGTGTGTTTAATTCAAATGAAGAACCCAAGGAAACATCAATAAAATGGCTAAAGGATTTATCTGTTCTTGAAGAACCTTCGGCAATATTGCTTGGAATTGACACGGAACACCTACTTAATGGTGAACTTAAATCATACCTTTCGTGTTTTGGAAACTCTAAAAGAATATCGGAAACATCATTTGCGATTTCTATTCCAAGTTGCCAAATCTTCAGGTTTTTATAGTTATGACGCATATTATTTTTTTA
>JAGNPF010000098.1 GCA_017989775.1 Flavobacterium sp. | reverse complement strand
TCTAAAACCATCAAAACACCAAACATAACACCTAGTAAAATTCCAGATTTTGCTGGAGAGATATTTTTTTTCATAAGAAAAAGGTTGTTTAAAATTATTAATCCACAAATATAGCAATTCCCAATATATCCACGGCCAAAAATCGGTTTTTGCAATTATATAAAAAAAGCAACATAAAGATTTGTTTATTGAAAAATAAGTGTAAATTTGCAAACTCAAAATGAGAAAAGGATTTTAAACAAAAAGAGTAGTTGCATTTACACCTTTTTCGATGGTCGAGAAAGCTTCAAAATTAAAACGCTCACAAAAATAAAAAAAGATGAAAAAAGGAATTCACCCAGAAAATTACAGATTAGTTGCTTTCAAAGACATGTCGAATGAAGATGTTTTTATCACTAAATCTACTGCAGAGACTAAAGAAACAATTGTACACGAAGGTGTTGAATATCCAGTTGTGAAAATGGAGATTTCCAGAACTTCTCACCCTTTTTACACAGGTAAATCTAAACTTATTGATACTGCAGGACGTATCGACAAGTTCAAAACTAAATACGCTAAACACATTAAATAATATTTATTGGTTTAATAATACAGAAAGCCTCACAAAATGTGAGGCTTTTTTTTATTTTTGTAGCGTCCAAAACTTTGTAACTTTGGATTTCAATGTTCAGATGTTGTAGCGCAGACGTTGTGTGCAATGTCTCTAACGAATTAAAAAATAAAATTATGAATTACATACTTTTTGACGGGCCATCAAGAAACGCTTTGTTGCCTTTTACTTTTACGCGACCAGTTGCCGATATTCTTGTGGGCATTATGACGATTCGTCAAAAATGGGAAATGCGTTTGGGTTCGACCACGACCACTATAACCGAGGAATATTTATCCGAAAAATTTCCAATGGTGGAAATGGAGGAGAATGTGATGATCAACGCTTCTTTTTTGCCTAATGCAATTTTGGCGGAAATGGTTGGTAATCTTGGAAGTAATCAGGCTATTTTTAAGGGAGAAGATGTTGTCGCTTTTCATACCAATGAAAATCAACAAGAAGTAAATTTTGAAACCTACGAAATTATAGAATTTGAAGGGGATTGCATCAAAATTGAGCATACCTACGATATTTTTTCAAAAAATGGGGCGGCCATTCGAGAAGATTTTGAACTTTTGACGAATGACCGAAAATCGCAACCCATTCCGAAGACTGTCAATACGATTGCAAAAGAAAATATATTTATTGAAGAAGGAGCAAAGCTTGAATTTGTTACGTTGAACGCCACAAATGGGCCCATTTATATTGGTAAAAATACCGAAATAATGGAAGGCAGCCTCATTCGAGGGCCTTTTGCCTTGTGTGAAGGTGCAATCGTGAAAATGGCAGCAAAAATTTATGGGCCAACTACCGTTGGCTCTTATTCCAAAATTGGGGGCGAAGTCAATAATTCCGTGTTGTTTGCTTATTCCAATAAAGGTCACGATGGATTTTTAGGTAATTCCGTCCTTGGCGAATGGTGCAACATCGGTGCCGATTCGAATACTTCCAACCTGAAAAATAATTATGAAGAAGTGAAACTTTGGGATTATGAAACTGAAAGTTTTGAAAAAACAGGACTTCAATTTTGTGGTTTGATGATGGGTGATCACAGCAAATGCGGTATCAATACAATGTTCAACACCGGAACCGTGGTGGGAGTGAGTGCCAATATTTTTGGTGCTGGATTTCCGCGCAACTTTGTGCCAAGTTTTTCTTGGGGAGGCGCGGCCGGCATAACGGTTTACATGACCCGAAAAGCTTTTGAAACCGCTCGACTGGTAATGAGTCGAAGAAATATCGAGTTTGACGAAAAAGAAGCCGCCATTTTGCAACATGTTTTCGACGAAACCAAGATTTGGAGAAAGGAATAATTCTCGTTTTTAAATCTAATCACTAAAAATATCCGATAATTTACATACAGCACTATGTAAATTATCGGATATTTTTCATTGTACACAGTATAAAATATCGGATATTTTTAAAATATTTTTTAAAAATATCCGATATTTTATGTTTTTGTGTACCTTTGTGGTATGATACAGAGAAAAAAACATAGTGTAATTGCGGAACATCTTTCAAAAAAAGAGTTTACAATTCTTATTGGCGCCCGACAAATTGGGAAATCGACATTGTTGAAACAATTGTTCGAGGATTTGAGCCAAAAAGGAGAAGCTGTCTATTTTCTGAATTTGGACAGAAAAGAAATTTTGGACGAGTTGAACGAAAGCCCTGAAAACCTGTTCAAGATTTGTCCGTTGCAGGAAGGCAAAAAAATCATTGTTTTTATTGACGAAATCCAATATCTCGACGATGCCACCACTTTTATAAAATTACTTTTCGACGAATATTCAGATCGACTGAAAATTGTTGCCACCGGAAGTTCAGCGTTTTATATCGACAAGCAATTCAATGATTCACTTGTGGGTAGAAAAAAAATATTTCAGATGGGAACGCTTGATTTTGAAGAGTTTTTGCTCTTTAAAGGAAGAAATGATTTGGTTGATGAAGTCTTGAAACTCAAAAGCAAAAAGAAGAAAAAATCCATTCAGGAGAATGTGCTTTGGGGCTATATGGACGAGTTTGTGAATTATGGCGGCTATCCTGCCGTAGTTTTGGAAAATGATATTGCCCAAAAAATCGAGTTGCTCAAAGACATTCGGGATTCCTTCATCAAGCGGGATATTTTGGAGTCGGGAGTTTCCGATGAAACCAAATTTTATAGAATGTTGATGCTTTTGGCCAGCCAATCGGGGAATTTATTGAATGTAAACGAGATTTCGAATACGTTGCGAATTACCAATGCCACGGTCGAAAATTATTTGTATGTGTTGCAAAAATGTTTTCATATCACTTTGGTTAAACCATTTTACAACAATCTGCGCAAGGAGCTGACCAAAATGCCCAAAGTGTATATCAACGATTTGGGATTGCGAAATGTGTTGATTAATTATTTTTCGCCCTTGGAACAAAGAGCTGACAAAGGAATGGTGCTGGAAAATTTGTCTTTTCGACTGCTTACGGAAAGGTTCGACCAAGATCAAATAAAATATTGGCGCACTGCCGATGGAAATGAAGTTGATTTTGTGGTGGAAACGTCTTATTTAAAAGGATTTGCTCTTGAAATTAAGTTCAGCGAACAGGAAGTGAAACCAAGCAAATACAACAAATTTGTCCAAAATTACCCTGATTTTCCGTTGGAATTCTGGTGGTGGAAAAAAATGGATTTGCTGTTTTAAGCGAGGAAATAATGATGCTATTCGTGGGCTATTTTTCATAATGATTGTATCTTGCGGTCTTTTAAAACAACGACCTATAATGAAACAGCAATGTGTAATTTTTGATATGGACGGAGTGATTTGTCACACCAATCCACATCACGCCAAGGCTTTTGATGCATTTTTTGACAAGTATCAAATTTCTCACTCCCAGCAAGAGTTTGAAGATCATATGTACGGAAAACATAATGGTTACATAATGTCGCATTTCTTTAATCGCCCGATTGCAGGCGAGGAACTCAAAAAACTGGAAGACGAAAAAGAATCGATGTTTCGCGAAATTTACAAAGACAAAGTAGAAACAATTCCACATTATCTACCGTTTTTGGAGGAGCTTAAATCTCGTGGTTTCAAAACTGCCGTGGCAACTTCTGCACCGCGTGCCAATCTCGATTTGATTATTAACGCCTTGAAAATCGAAGACAAAATGGATTCGATGATGGCAAGTCAAGACGTACAAAATCATAAACCCGATCCGGAAGTGTATTTAAAATCGGCAGAGCGAGTGGGTGTTTCTCCGTCTGATTGCGTTGTTTTCGAGGATTCTTTTTCGGGTGTTACGGCCGGTCTCAATGCCGGAATGAAAGTCGTTGGCGTGTTGAGTTCCCACACCAAGGCGCAACTGCCTCCCTGCAATTTTTACATCAACGATTACAGTGAAGTAAATGCGGACAAGATTTTGGAATTGTTGAAGGATTAATCGGAATTCGATTGTTTTTGGGAGCAGAAAAATTAGGCATTTTCAGGAAACATTGGTCCCGCTTTCCGTTACAATCTTGCGGGCTGAACCCCAGCCCACAAGGATTTTCACTATAATCGGGGCTAAAAGGCAATATTTTGCTTTTTTGGAATTTTATTCAAACCTGAATTCAGGATTATCTTTTTGTAAATTAGGGTATTGCGTAATTCTAAATTTTAAAACCTGTTTAAAAATATAATGATGTTCCAATTTCAAATCTTGTAATTTATGTGTAAATTTGCAACCTCAATTTTTTGACAACGATTTCATTGATTGAGTAATTTTATGGAAAACAGAAAGAAAGTCGCCTTTTATACTCTTGGGTGCAAATTGAATTTTTCGGAAACTTCAACCATTGCCAGAAGTTTTCAGGACGAAGGTTTTGACCGCGTCGATTTTGAAGAAGTGGCCGATATGTATGTCATCAACACCTGTTCGGTGACCGAGAATGCCGACAAACAATTCAAGCAAGTCGTTCGAAAAGCGATGAAACTCAACAACAAGGCTTTTGTGGCCGCCATTGGTTGTTATGCCCAATTGAAACCCGAAGAATTGGCCAATGTTGATGGAGTTGACTTGGTTTTGGGCGCCACCGAAAAATTTAAAATCACCGATTACATCAACGATTTATCCAAAAATGATTTTGGTGAAGTGCATTCTTGCGAAATCGAGGAAGCCGATTTTTACGTGGGCAGTTATTCCATTGGCGACAGAACCCGTGCATTCTTGAAAGTGCAGGACGGTTGCGATTACAAATGCACTTATTGCACGATTCCGTTGGCGAGAGGAATTTCTCGAAGTGACGAATTGCAAAATGTACTCAAAAACGCCAAAGAAATCTCCGAGCAAAACATCAAGGAAATTGTCCTGACTGGCGTAAACATAGGCGATTACGGAAAAGGGGAATTTGGCAACAAAAAACACGAACATACTTTCCTGGAATTGGTTCAGGAGTTGGACAAAGTGGAAGGCATCGAGCGTTTGAGAATTTCATCCATCGAGCCTAATTTATTGAAAAATGAAACGATTGAATTTGTCTCGAAAAGCCGAACTTTCGTACCGCATTTTCATATTCCGTTGCAATCCGGAAGCAATGATATTCTCAAATTAATGAAACGCCGTTACCTTCGTGAGATATATGTTGAACGAGTAAATAAAATTCGAGAAGTAATGCCACACGCTTGTATTGGTGTGGACGTGATTGTAGGTTTTCCGGGTGAAACCGACGAACATTTCTTGGAAACCTACCATTTCTTGAATGATTTGGATATTTCCTATTTGCACGTTTTTACTTATTCAGAGCGTGACAATACTGAAGCTGCCGAAATGGATGGCATTGTTCCGGCCAATGTTCGAGCCAAACGCAGCAAAATGTTGCGCGGATTGTCCGTGAAAAAACGTCGAGCATTTTACGAAAGTCAAATTGGAACCCAAAGAACCGTGCTTTTTGAGACAGAAAACAAGGAAGGCTACATTCACGGTTTTACCGAAAATTACGTAAGAGTGAAAACGCCTTGGAATCCAGAATTGGCGAACACTTTGCAAGAAATCAATTTGACGAAAATAGATGAAGATGGAAGCGTGAGATTGGAATTTGTTTCAGCTTTGGTTTAAAACATAATCCATCTTTTTTAAACCATTAAAATTAAGGTTCATTAAGCAAATAAATCTTAATGAACCTTAATTTTCTTAATGGTTTCTATTTTTTAAGTATTCGCTTAGACGTCTAAAATTAAAAACAAATTACGGGTTCGTCGACCAAATACTGCTGTTTTTAATAAAAACGCGTCGGTTTAATTTTAGTTGCGCAATGATTAATTCTGCTATGTCTTCGGCTTGCATCACTTTTTCGGGATTGCCGTCGGTAAGATTCAGTTCCTTGGCCATATCAGTGGCAACGGTGCTTGGCGTGAGGGCAGTTACCCGAATATTGTGTTTGCGAACTTCTTGCATCAACGAATCGGTCAATCCCAGAACGGCAAATTTTGAGGCGCTGTAAGCACTGGTCAGGGCATTCCCATTGAGTCCCGCAGTTGATGAAATGTTGATGATATCGCCCGTTTGTCTTTCGATCATATTAGGCAAAACGGCACGAGTCACATAATAAGTTCCCATTACATTGACTTGGATAATGCGTTCCCAAGCGGCTGGT
>JAGNPF010000097.1 GCA_017989775.1 Flavobacterium sp. | reverse complement strand
GCATATACTTTTTTGCGTTCCAAGGACCGATACAAAAAATTATTGGTGATGGTGTATCAGCCCGACAGGGGCAGTTATTACGTGATTGATTTCAGGGATTCGGTTTCCGTTTCCAAAATAATCAGGCCCATTCGTGTCAAACAAAGAACCATTGCCGGAGAATTGGACGGTTCCTTGTCCGAGGCGTTAAACAAGCAGGGAGTTGACGGGGCTTTGGCCAATAAATTGACCAAGGTATATGCCTGGTCCATCGATTTTTTTAAGTTGAAAAAAGGAGACAAGTTTGGTGTCACTTTTACCGAAAGGTACATCGACGATACCATTTATGACGGATTGGACAGTTTGAAAGCGGCTTTTTTTGAGTATAAAGGGAAAAAGATTTACGCTTTTCCATTTGCCCAAAACGAAGCTTCCGGAAAATTGGATTATTATGACGAAAACGGAAAAGCACTCAAGAATTTTTTCCTGAAATCACCACTCAAATATGTCAATATCACTTCGCGATTCTCCAAGAGCAGGTTTCATCCCGTGCAAATGATTTGGAAAGCCCACAAAGGAACCGATTATGCAGCACCAACAGGAACGCCCATAATGACTACGGCTGCCGGAGTTGTAGAGCAAACAGGATACACGGCCGGAAACGGAAATTTTGTTAAAGTTAAACACGATCGTACCTATTCGACCCAATATTTACACATGTCAAAAATTTTGGTACGCAGAGGACAAAGAGTGACCCAAGGAGCCGTAATTGGCAAAGTGGGAAGTACCGGTCTGGCCACGGGGCCACACGTTTGTTATCGATTTTGGAAAAACGGGGTACAGGTGGATGCCTTGCGTTTGAAGTTGCCCAATTCCCAACCCATGGACCGCAAAAACCTGCCGCGATTTATGACACAAATAGAACCCTTGAAAAGAGAGTTGGACAGTGTGGCGAAATTGTAGTTGGTAAAACCTGCAATTGAATTTGTTTTAATTTGACAAAAAACACAACTACAAGGTTATAGTTCAAAAAATAAAGTTTTATTGATTTGAAAATCATTTTTATTCTGCAAACTAAATGTAAATTTGTTTCATAACTAAAAAAGCAATTATGGCGTTACAAAATACAAATCCCACAAAAACCTTGGCTTGGCAAAATCTTCAGAAACATTTTCAGGAAATGAACACTGTTTCCATGAAGGACATGTTTGCCAATGACGCTACAAGAACAACGAAATTTAATTTTCAATGGAATGATTTCGTGGTGGATTATTCCAAAAACATTATCGACCAGGAAACGATGAGTTTGTTGCTCGAATTGGCCAAAGAAGTACATCTAGGAGAGGCAATTGCCAAATATTTCGGAGGCGACATCATCAACCAAACCGAAAACAGGGCTGTTTTGCACACTGCCTTGAGAGCAAAAGAAACGGCAGTCATAAATGTTGACGGCGTTAATGTAATGCCAGAAGTTTTCGAAGTAAAAAACAAGATCAAAAACTTCACTAACGAAGTGGTAAGCGGAAACAGAAAAGGTTATACCGGAAAACCATTCACGGATATCGTCAACATCGGGATTGGGGGTTCGGATCTTGGTCCGGTGATGGTTGTGGAGGCTTTGCAATATTACAAAAACCACTTGAATGTTCATTTTGTTTCCAATGTGGACGGCGATCACGTAAACGAAGTCATCAAGAAACTGAATCCCGAAACCACTCTTTTTGTCATTGTTTCCAAAACATTTACCACCCAGGAGACCTTGACCAATTCCGAAACCATCAAAGATTGGTTTTTGAAATCGGCTTCGCAAGAAGACGTGGCCAAGCATTTTGTGGCCGTTTCCACCAATCTTCAAAAAGTAACCGAATTTGGAATCAATCCCGACAATGTGTTTCCAATGTGGGACTGGGTTGGCGGCCGTTTTTCGCTTTGGAGCGCCGTGGGGCTTTCCATAAGTTTGGCGGTTGGGTTTGATAATTATGATGAATTGTTGAATGGTGCCCACGAAATGGACGAGCATTTCAAGACGGCAGATTTCGACAATAATATTCCCGTGGTTTTGGCTTTGTTGAGCGTTTGGTACAACAACTTTTTTGGAGCCGAAAGCGAAGCCTTGATTCCTTATACCCAATATTTGCAAAAACTGGCACCTTACCTGCAACAAGGAACGATGGAAAGCAACGGGAAAAGCGTTGGTCGTGACGGAAAACCGGTCGATTACCAAACGGGAACCATCATTTGGGGAGAACCAGGAACCAATTCGCAACACGCCTTCTTCCAATTGATTCATCAAGGAACCAAGTTGATTCCAACCGATTTTATTGGATTTGTAAAGCCATTGTACGGAAACGACGATCATCACGACAAATTGATGTCCAACTTTTTTGCCCAAACCGAAGCCTTGATGAATGGTAAAACCAAGGAACAAGTGCAAGCCGAATTCGACAAACAAGGCCTTTCCGAAGAAAAAGCCAAATACCTTTTGCCTTTCAAAGTATTCACTGGCAACAAGCCGACGAATACCATTTTGATACAAAAATTGACGCCTAAATCTTTGGGTTCCTTGGTCGCATTATACGAGCACAAGATTTTTGTTCAAGGAATCATTTGGAATATTTTCAGTTACGATCAATGGGGAGTAGAATTGGGGAAACAATTGGCCAATTCCATTTTGGACGAAATACATTCCAAAACGGTTAATAATCATGACAGTTCCACGGAGTTTTTATTGAATCATTTCTTGAAGAATAAATAAAATTTGTTTTTGTTTTCACGAAAACGTTGTCATAAATACATTGAAAACCTTGATTTTGTGAAAAATCAAGGTTTTTTTATGGAGTTGTTTCAAAAAGTGCTTTCGTCAGTTCAAATGGTGCAATTATTTATTAACCATTATTTTTTAAGGCAAAAAAAATAAAACCCTGGTTATCAAGTATTTGTGTTAAAATAGTTTTAACAAATTCTGCGTAAAAAGTGACATTTGTTAACAATCCGTTATCAAAATCTATTTTATTAACATTTACTTAACGTTTTTATCGTTTAAATGTTAGAATTTTGCCAAAAACTACTAACACATGACAATAATGAGAACAATGAAAAATTGGTTACTTTCTGGATTACTGTTTATGATGGTTTCGGCAGTATTTTCGCAAGGGAAAATAACGGGAACAGTCACTGATGGACAAAACTCTTTGCCTGGAGCAAACGTTGCCATCAAAGGGTCAAAAAGTGGAACTTCTGCTGATTTTGACGGTAAATTTTCTTTAAATACCACGGTTGCCTCTGGAGAAGTGGTAATTTCTTTTATTGGTTACGATGCCAAGACGGTCAAATTTACGGTTTCCAATGGAGGAACCACGGATTTGGGTACCATTGTTTTGACCAATAATTCAAGCGAATTAAGCGAAGTGGTAGTTACATCAGGGGTTATAGACATTGCAAAAGACAGAAAAACACCTGTTGCAGTTTCTACCATCAAAGCCACCGAAATTCAGCAAAAATTGGGAACCCAAGAATTTCCTGAAATTCTAAAAAACACGCCTTCGGTTTACGTAACCAAACAAGGGGGTGGTTTTGGAGATTCCAGAATCAACATTCGTGGATTTGACCAAAAAAATATTGCGGTAATGGTAAACGGTGTTCCGGTGAATGACATGGAGAACAGTTCTGTTTATTGGAGCAACTGGGCTGGATTGTCCGACGTTACTTCTGCCATGCAGGTGCAAAGAGGTTTGGGGTCTTCCAAACTGGCCATTTCTTCAGTGGGAGGAACAATAAATGTTGTGACAAAAACATCTGATATGGCAGAAGGAGGTTCTTTCGCTTCTTCTTTTGGTAATGCCAATTATTTGAAAGTGCAAGGTTCTTACAATACGGGACTTATGAAAAATGGATTTTCTGCCTCTGTTTTGTTGAGTTCTACGCAAGGGGATGGGTACATTGATGGAACACAATTTGAGGGACAAAATTATTATCTTGCTTTTGGATACAAACCAAACGACAAACATGATTTTCAGTTCTCTTTTACAGGAGCACCTCAATGGCACAATCAAAGAAGCACTTGGATTACAATTGCCACCTACCAAAAATATGGTTCAGCAGATAAACCAAATACAAAATACAACTCCGATTGGGGAACTTTGAATGGTGAAGAGTTTAATATGAAAAGAAACTTTTACCACAAGCCAATTGGATCTTTAAACTGGGATTATAAAATTAATGAAACCACGAAACTTTCTACAGTGCTTTATGGCTCTTGGGGGCGTGGTGGCGGAACGAGCGGTGCTGGTGGAGCAAGAGGGAATAACTACTTGAGTGCTGCTTTTAGAACGGCAGATGGTTTGGTTGATTATGATAAAATTGTCGCTTGGAATTCAGGACAACCAATCACAATAGGGACAACTACTTATACTAGAGCCACTTCAACTTCACCTGCAAATTCAATTCCTGCACCTTATACAGGTTTTATAAACTCATCTGATACAGGTAGTAACAAAGTTGGAACGGCAACCGTTATAAATAATACCTCAGGTTTTTCCAGAACCTCTTCCATAAACTCCCACGACTGGTATGGTGGAATTGTTAGTTTGAATAAAAAATTATCGAAATCATTTGTATTGGATTTTGGTTTGGATGCAAGAACATATAAAGGGTATCACTACACCAATATAAATTCATTATTGGGAGCAGGAGCTTTTCTTAATAATAATGATGTCAATAATCCAAATAGGGTTTTGATGGAAACCTATTCTGCAAGCCCTTCAAAGAATCCATTTGCAAGTGCCGATTCAAAAGAGAAAATTTCATTTTACAACATAGGAAATGTTCGTTGGTATGGGGCATTTACCCAATTGGAATATTCCAGGGATAATTTGACTGCATTTCTTCAGGCAGCTATTTCTCAACAAGGTTTTCAAAGAGTTGATGAGTTCAAATATTTGACTTCGAATCCGCTTTCAGAAACAGATTATGAAAATATTTTGGGAGGTAACGTAAAAGGGGGAGCCAATTACAACATCAATGAGCAACACAATGTTTTTGTGAATGCAGGATATTATTCAAAACAACCTTTCTTTAATGCTGTTTATCCAAATAATCAATCTGTTGTGAACGGTAACTTGGTAAACGAAACAATAATAGGTTATGAAGCGGGTTACGGTTTTCGTTCAAGCATATTTACTGTTAATGTGAATTTATATAGTACTCAGTGGAAAGACAGATACCAAAGATCGTCTGATAATGTCGCCGATAATGTAGGTGGATACTATGACTTTTCTGGAATTACCGAAGTTCACACAGGAGTTGAGGTTGAAGGAAGAGCTAGAGTAACTGACAAATTCAGGGTAAATGCAATGTTCTCTTACGGTGATTGGAGATACAAAGGAAACAGCATTAGCAATAGATACGATGTAAATAACAATCCAATTGCTGGAGGGACTTCCACCACTTTGTATTTGGATAAAGTAAAAGTAGGTGATGCTGCCCAAATGACTGCTTCCTTGGGTGCTTCTTATGAAGTGTTGACTAGAGTCACTCTTGATGCCAATTATAATTTTAATGATAAATTATACGCAATCATTTCACCAGCAAATTTTTCTAAAGCGGATAACAGAGGCTCGTTGGAATTGCCTTCTTATGGTTTGTTGGACGCTGGTTTCTCTTATAAAATATTCGTGGATAAAAAGAGAGGGGATTCATTTGACTTAAGGTTGAACGTAAACAATGTTTTAGACGAGGTTTATATTGCTGAATCAAAATCCAACATTTTTGCACAGGATGTACCAACTGTTCCCACTTATAAAGGAATTGCAACCACAAACCAAGTTTACTTCGGTTTCGGAAGAACTTGGAACTTCAGTTTGCGTTACAATTTCTAAAAAGAAATTCAAGCAATAACATGACGGCATCGCTTCAAAAGTGGATGCCGTTTTTTTTTCTGCTTTTTTTATTTATATTTGTTAAAACAAAAACTTATTTTATGTACGAAATCGTTCAAAAACTGCATTCTGGCTGGGCTTATTTAGCATTATTGGTATTGGTAATTGCCGTTGTCAATTCCATTATTGGATTATCTTCCAAAAAAGAATTTACCGAGAAAGACAGAAAAATTGCACTATTTGCCTTGGCAGCCATACACACTCAATTGGTCATAGGATTTATTGTTTATTTTGTTTCTCCATTGGGGTTTCCAGTATTGGGTCAAATGAAAGATGCAGCACTGAGAC
>JAGNPF010000096.1 GCA_017989775.1 Flavobacterium sp. | reverse complement strand
TATTTCAAACTTGCAGAAAGATATTCTCTGTTCATTCGAGCGATGTTTTCCAAAGAAATTCCTTTTGGACATTCGATTTCGCAAGCTCCGGTGTTGGTACAGTTACCAAAACCTTCTTCGTCCATTTGACGCACCATGTTCAATACACGGTTTGTGGCCTCCACTTTTCCTTGTGGCAACAAGGCATATTGTGACACTTTTGCTCCAACAAACAACATGGCCGAACCGTTTTTACAAGTAGCCACACAAGCTCCACAACCAATGCAAGCTGCTGCTTCAAAAGCTTTGTCGGCGTCGTCTTTAGGAACAGGAATGGTATTGGCATCGATCGTGTTTCCAGAAGTATTTACCGATACGAATCCACCAGCCTGTTGGATTCTTTCGAATGAAGTCCTGTCCACAATCAAATCTTTGATTACCGGAAAAGCTGCCGAACGCCAAGGCTCGATAACGATGGTATCACCGTCGTTGAACATTCTCATGTGCAATTGACAAGTGGTGATTCCGGTGTCTGGTCCGTGTGCACGTCCGTTGATGTACAAAGAACACATTCCGCAAATTCCTTCACGACAATCGTGGTCAAATGCAATTGGCTCTTTTCTTTCACTAACTAATTGTTCGTTCAATTGGTCCAACATTTCCAAAAACGAACTGGCTGTGGAAACATCATTTAGTTTGTATGTTTCCATTTTTCCTTTTTCTTTGGAGTTTTTTTGACGCCAAATTTGAAGGGTTATATTGATATTTTTTGCTGCGCTCATGATCTTTTTATTTGTAGTTTCTTGCGGCTATTTTGATAAACTCGTATTTCAATTCTTCCTTGTGAAGTTCTTCATTTTTGATGTCGTCGCCTTTGTATTCCCAAGCTCCCACAAATTTGAAGTTTTCGTCATCACGAAGTGTTTCTCCTTCGGCATCTTGATATTCTTCACGGAAGTGACCTCCACAAGATTCTTTACGTTGCAATCCGTCGATAGCCATTAATTGTCCCAATTCCATAAAATCGGCAACACGAAGCGCTTTTTCCAATTCTGGATTCAATTCGTCTGCGCTTCCTGGCACATAAACTTCTTTGTAGAATTCAGCTTTCAAAGCAGCAATTTCTTCGATAGCTTCTGTTAAACCTTTCTCGTTACGACCCATTCCCACTTTGTTCCACATAATGTGTCCTAAACGTTTGTGGAAATGATCGACTGATTTGGTTCCGTTATTCGACAAGAATTTTTCGATAGTTGCTTTTACATTTTTCTCAGCTTCAACGAATTCTGGTAAATCTGTAGAAATTTTTCCAGTACGAATATCATCGGCCAAATAATCTGAAACGGTATAAGGCAATACAAAATAACCATCGGCCAAACCTTGCATCAAAGCCGAAGCTCCCAAACGATTGGCTCCGTGGTCCGAGAAGTTGGCTTCTCCTGCAACGAAACAACCAGGAATGGTAGATTGCAAGTTATAATCCACCCAAACACCACCCATTGTATAGTGAACGGCAGGATAAATTTTCATTGGAGTTTCATAAGGATTCTCGTCGGTGATTTTTTGGTACATCGTAAACAAGTTACCGTATTTTTCCTCCAACCATTTTTTTCCAAGTGCAAGGATTTCCTCTTGGGAAGGATTGTGGTTACCTTTGGCGTAAGCCGTTTGTTTACCTTTGGATTGAATTTCGGTGGAGAAATCCAAATAAACTCCCTCATTGGTATCGTTGGCCTCAATTCCGTGACCAGCGTCACAAACTTCTTTTGCTGCTCTCGAAGCAACATCACGAGGAACCAAGTTACCAAATGCTGGGTATTTTCTTTCTAGGTAGTAATCTCTATCTTCTTCGGCAATTTGTGTTGGTTTCATTTTACCGGCACGAATTGCTTCAGCATCTTCTTTTTTCTTTGGAACCCAAATACGTCCAGAGTTTCTTAGCGACTCCGACATCAAGGTCAATTTAGATTGATTGGTTCCATGAACTGGAATACAAGTTGGGTGAATTTGTACGTAACAAGGATTGGCGAACAAAGCACCTTGTTTGTGAATTTTCCAACCAGCAGTCACGTTCGATCCCATAGCATTGGTAGAAAGGAAATAAACGTTTCCGTATCCTCCAGTAGCAATAATCACGGCGTGAGCAGAATGTCTTTCCAATTCTCCGGTAATCAAGTTACGGGCAATGATTCCACGGGCTTTCCCGTCAACCTTTACCAATTCCAACATTTCGTGACGGTTGTACATATCCACTTTCCCCAAACCGATTTGTCTTGACAAAGAAGAATAAGCTCCCAACAACAATTGTTGTCCTGTTTGTCCAGCAGCATAAAAAGTACGTTGTACTTGTGTTCCACCAAAAGAACGGTTGTCCAACATTCCTCCGTAATCACGGGCAAAAGGAACTCCCTGGGCCACACATTGGTCGATGATGTTTCCGGAAACTTCAGCTAAACGGTGAACGTTTGCTTCACGTGCTCGGTAATCTCCCCCTTTGATGGTATCATAAAACAAACGGAAAGTACTGTCTCCGTCATTTTGATAGTTTTTGGCAGCATTGATACCTCCTTGTGCAGCGATGGAGTGCGCACGACGTGGAGAATCTTGGTAACAAAATGCTTTTACATTATAACCCATTTCGGCAAAAGATGCAGCTGCCGAAGCTCCAGCCAATCCTGTTCCTACTACGATGATATCTATTTTTGGTCGGTTGTTTGGAGCAACTAACCTTAAGTGGTCTTTATAATCAGTCCATTTTTGTGAAATGTGACCTTCTGGTATTTTAGAATCTAGTTTCATTATATAGATTGATGTTAATTATTAATAAAATGATGAAATAACGCAATGAAAATAAATCCAAAAGGAACTATGATTGCAAAAGCATAACATATTTTATGCAATGACTTCCCGATTTTGTTGTCAAATCCAATGGATTGCAAAGAAGAAGTGAAACCATGCCAAAGGTGTAATGATAATAATACAAAAGCCACGCTGTACAATCCCGTGCGAACCGGACTTTCAAATTTGGCCACCAATTCGTGGAAATATCTTGTCTCATCGATTGGATTTGCTTCCACATACTTGTAAACCATTTCGTGACACCAAAAATCATACATGTGCAAGCCCAAGAATGCCAAGATTACCAAACCAGAAATAATCATGTTTCTGGATGCCCAAGAAGCATTTGCAGCACCGTCATACTTTACGTAAGCAACAGGTCGGGCGCTTCGGTTTTTTAACTCCAACACGAATCCCATAATGAAATGGAAGACAACTCCAGCAACCAAAATAGGCTGCATAACAAACTGGATTAAAGGATTATAACCCATAAAATGAGACATTTCATTAAAAGCATCTGCACTAAAAACGGAAACGAAATTAATGAAAAAGTGCAATGCCAGAAACGAAATCAAGAAAATTCCAGAAAGCGCCATTGCCACTTTTTTGGCTATTGACGACTTCAACAACGTAGATTTTGCCATAAGTTTTGAAAATAAATTATTTATAAAAGTTGCACAAAAATAAAGAAAATAGCAAGGAACAACAACCTTTTCGACTCTATTTATAATAAGTCTAAAGTTGGTCATTTTCCACCCAATCCAGCCCTCAAACAAGCGGCTTATTTTACCATATCGTCATTAAAAATACGTATTATTACGTATTATTGAACGCAATTACGTAATGATACGTATTTATTGAAATATACACACATTCCATTCGCACAAAAGTCTTGCTCCAACTTGTCGAAAAGTATTTTTTTAAACAAAATAAAAATGTTATTTTTCCATTTTTGTTTTCAAAGTTTCTACTTTTGAATACTCAAAATAAAAATCAATCACAATGAAATACCATCAAATAGACCGCCAACTATTCATAAAAAACCGCGCCAAATTCACCGCCCAAATGAAGCCGAACAGCGTGGCCATTTTCAACTCCAACGACATTTATCCCGTTTCTGCCGACAGCACTTTGCCGTTTGCGCAACACAGAGATATTTTCTATTTGTCAGGCGTTGACCAAGAAGAAAGTATCTTGTTACTTTTTCCCGACGCTCCGTATGAAAACCAAAAAGAAATGTTGTTCCTCAAGGAAACCAGCGAACACATTGCGATTTGGGAAGGCGAAAAACTCACCAAAGAGCGCGCTTTTGAAGTTTCGGGAATCAAAACCGTGCATTGGTTGCAAGATTTCGAAAAAGTTTTGTTCGAACTGATGACGTATTCCGACACGATTTACATCAACACCAACGAACATTATCGCGCCACCGTCGAAACCGAAACCCGTGAAGCTCGTTTCGTGAAATGGTGGAAAGAAAAATATCCCGCACACGCCGTGGCCAAAAGCAATCCGATTTTGCAAAGATTGCGTTCCGTGAAAGAAACCGAAGAATTGGATCTGATTCAAAATGCCTGCAACATCACCGAAAAAGGTTTTAGAAGATTGTTGTCTTTCGTGAAACCCAACGTAATGGAATACGAAATCGAGGCCGAGTTGATTCACGAATTCATCCGCAATCGCTCCAAAGGTTTTGCTTACACGCCGATTATCGCTTCTGGCAACAATGCCAATGTGTTGCATTACATCGAAAACAACCAACAATGCAAAGCTGGGGATTTAATCCTATTGGACGTTGCCGCCGAATACGCTAATTATTCCAGCGATTTGACACGAACCATTCCTGTTTCCGGACGTTATTCCGACAGACAAAAAGCAGTTTACAATGCTGTTCTTCGTGTAAAAAACGAAGCGACCAAAATGCTGGTTCCGGGAACGCTCTGGAAACAATACCATTTTGAAGTGGGTAAATTAATGACTTCGGAATTGCTTGGTTTGGGACTTTTGGACAAAGCCGACGTTCAAAACGAAAACCCGGATTGGCCAGCCTACAAAAAATATTTTATGCACGGCACTTCCCATCACATGGGACTCGACACCCACGATTACGGAAAACTCACCGAACCGATGCAAGCCAATATGGTTTTCACCGTTGAGCCGGGAATCTACATTCCTGCCGAAGGTTTCGGAATTCGACTAGAAGATAATGTAGTCGTTCAAGAAACTGGCGAACCATTCAACTTGATGCGAAATATCCCGATTGAAATTGACGAAATCGAGAGTTTGATGAATGCTTGATTTTAGAAAAAAGAATATAGAATAAAGAGAATAGACGGTTTGCAGCAATGTGAACCGTTTTTTTATCTCTTTATAATTTATTACACTTATCCAATCATTTTCAAAATCCACAAAAATTAGTAACTTTCACATCCTTTTTTAGACCAATAGTTTAATTCAAAAAAAGATACCAATGAAAGCACACGAAATAGATTTCCAGATTCTTGGAGAAGAAATGCAATATGTTGAAATCGAATTAGACCCACAAGAAGTTGTCATTGCCGAAGCAGGCAGTTTTATGATGATGGACAATAATATTCAAATGCAAACCATTTTTGGCGATGGTTCTCAACAACAATCGGGAATCTTTGACAAACTTCTAAGCGCAGGAAAACGAGTTCTTACAGGCGAAAGCTTGTTTATGACCGCTTTTATCAATCAAAATTATGGCAAAGCTAAAGTTTCGTTTGCTTCACCTTATCCCGGAAAAATCCTTCCTATTGATTTGACACAATTTCAAGGGAAATTCATCTGCCAAAAAAGTTCCTTTCTATGTGCAGCCAAAGGTGTATCAGTAGGAATCGAATTTTCTAAAAAACTGGGGCGTGGTTTATTTGGCGGAGAAGGCTTCATAATGCAAAAAATTGAAGGAGATGGAATGGCATTCATACATTCAGGAGGAACTTTAGCCAAAAAAGAACTTAGAGACGGCGAAATTCTAAAAGTAGATACAGGCTGCCTCGTAGGATTTACCAAGGATGTAGATTATGATATTGAATTTATTGGCGGAATAAAAAATTCCATTTTTGGAGGCGAAGGTTTATTCTATGCCACACTTCGCGGCCCTGGAACTGTCTATATACAATCCTTACCTTTTAGTCGTCTTGCCGATCGAATTATCGCTTCAGCACCAAGAGCAGGAGGAAATAGCCGTGAGGAAGGTAGTTTGCTTGGTGGATTAGGTAATTTATTGGATGGGGATAAACGGTTTTAAATTCTTTGTCATTTCGACCAACAGGAGAAATCACACCTGTTGCTCATTGAAGTTGCTCTCGATATGTGATTTCTCCTTCGTCGAAATGACAAAATAACAACGGCTTGCAGAAATGTGAACCTTTTTTTTCACCATTTAAGGCATTTAAG
>JAGNPF010000095.1 GCA_017989775.1 Flavobacterium sp. | reverse complement strand
TTGTTTGCATAATAATTATATGCCGAAGAATGGGTTACCGCACCGCCGCTGTATTGCAGGGCATCGCTCGCCCAAATGGCAGCATACGCATCATACAATCCGTCGTTGTTGGTGTCGAAATTTCTTTTTTCCCAAGCCAAATGTCTTTGAATTACCGGCCACATTTCTTTCATAAAACTGGTGTCGCCAGTCCATTTGAAATGACGCAACATTTGGTCGAAAAAAACCAAATTCATATCATAATGGTGGGCAATCGTATTGTTGTCGGGTCGGCGGCTGATGTAACCGCTGGTAAACAATGCCGTTCCGATTTCTTCTTTTTCACGGGCTAAATTTCGGGTAACATCTGGTGTTACAGGCCCGCTTGAAGGTTCCATAACTTGCGAACGACTATAACTGGAAAAATGGCTTTTGGCTCGATCGTGCCAACCCAAAGGATCAGCGGTGTAAGCACCTCGCCAAGCGTTTAAGTGCATTCGCCAAGCGATGGCACCGTGCAAATAAGCGGGACTTTCCCAAATTCCATCGGCAGCAATCGATAGGGCAGAACCCAAAGTGTTGATGTAAGGATCGGGGGTGACGACTTTAATTCTATTCGCCAAAAGTTGGGTTTCTTGAACAGAATTTTCGAATACAACTGCCAATTCTTTTTGGCTTTTGAGTTTGGTTTTGCCATCGGTTTCTATCATCCAAAACAAACTGTTTTTCGAAATTTCGTTTATTTTTCCAGTAATGACGGTCAAGGAATCTGGTGTGGAATTGTACAATTCCAAGGGTGAATTTTGTTTGTTGGCATTCGCCAAATGGATTTCCGATTTGGGGTAAAAACCAATCAAACTCTTGTTGTTTCCTGTTTTTTGCTTGTTGATTGCGGAACCATATTCCAACAAGAAAGACTCTTTTTGCACCGTATATTTATTGTCGATGCAATAATTGGGTTGCATATAAAAAACCGATTCGGGATCGGCACCAATATCGCCATCGCGACTGAATTTTTTGCCGCTCGCTCCACCAAAAGCCCAAATCAGGGAAATATCTTTTGGAACATTGTTTCCGGTAACTTTTAAACCAAAACCTTCACTGTTTTTTAGGGCGATTACTTCCAAAAGCAATTCTCCATTTCCTAAAATGGGATCTTGGATTTTGTAATGCATAATGCCCAAAGTGTATCGGGTATCGATGGTTTTGGCTTCGGTAATCCATTTGCTTTCATTCCCTTTTTGGATTCCGAGTTTGAAGTTGCCGCCCATTCCCGGTAGATACAGAGCAAATTCGGGCAAATCGCCAGTTTCCACTCGGAAACCCGTGTTGGTTCCATAAAGTGCTCGGTTGAATTTGCGACTGCCGTTTTTTAGAACAAAACTATTCCCTTCCGGTGCATAATGAATTTTGCGAGGCAAGGCTGCGGTTTCTTTTTCTTGACTTATCAAAAGAAGTGGAAACAAAAGCAATAGATATCCAAAAATCGGAATAAGTGTTTTTTTAGTTCTCATATCAATAGAAAGAAGTGTCTCGGCAGTTTGTTTTTTAAATGACTGAATTTCAGAAATGACAAGGCAATATAATTCTTTTTCCAAACTAATCCATCCTATGCTGTCCTGTACCGTGCTGAATTTGGGATTTGCATCAAATTTAGTGCCGTTGTTCCTCCAGAATTCGCCACGGAATAATACTGAAAAATAAATATTGGAGGAACTGCCACAAAAGAATTAGATTTGTATGTAAATAAAAAGCAATAGGATTTGAAAAATATGAAAAAAAATAGAGACATTAAATTAGTTTTGATTCTTTTGTTTTTGGGAATTGGATTTTCCGGCTTTTCGCAAAACACCGAAATTCCGTTGTGGGACAAAATTCCCGATGCCATTGCGGTAGCGGATTACAAAGAAGAAATGACTTATTTTAATGATGGTTCAATAAACGGAATCAGCAAAGTTTCGCAACCCACACTGACCCTTTTTCTGGCCGATGCCAAAATAGCCAACGGAACTTCGGTCGTTATTTGTCCCGGAGGCGGATACCATCATTTGTCTATTAACAAAGAAGGATATAAAATCGCCCAATGGTTGAACAGTCTGGGGATTTCGGCTTTTATTTTAAAATATAGAATGCCAAGCGATTTGACAATGAAAGACAAAACCGTTGGTCCTTTGCAAGACGCGCAAGAAGCTATTCGAATGGTTCGACGCAATGCCGAAAAGTGGAAATTAGATTCTAGTAAAATTGGGATTATGGGGTTTTCGGCAGGAGGGCATTTGGCTTCCACTTTGTCCACGAAATTTCTCGAAAAAGTATATGATTCCGTTGATAATACCAGCGCGCGTCCCGATTTTTCGATTTTGATGTATCCCGTGATTTCGATGCAGGACGGAACGACCCACAAAGGTTCGAAAATCAATTTGCTGGGCGAAAATCCAAGCGCAACCTTGGTCGAAAATTATTCGAATGACAAACAAGTAACTGAATCGACTCCCAAAACGTTCATCGTCCACGCCACCGATGATAAAGCGGTTCCCGTTGAAAACAGCATCAATTATTATCTGGCGTTGAAACAAAACAAGGTTCCCGTGGAAATGCATCTGTATGAAAATGGTGGACACGGTTTTGGTTTGGGCACGGACGGAACCAATAAAAACTGGTCAAAAGCCTGTGAAAATTGGTTGATTTCCAATGGTTTGATAACTGCAAAATAATTATGGCAAACGAACGCATCATATTGGGAATCGATCCCGGAACCACGATCATGGGTTTTGGATTGATAAAAATTGTCAACAAGAAAATGGAATTCTTGCAACTCAACGAACTGCAATTGTCCAAATACGACAACCATTATCAAAAGTTGAAAATCATTTTCGAACGTACCATCGAACTCATCGACACGCACCATCCAGACGAAATAGCCATTGAAGCACCTTTCTTTGGCAAAAACGTGCAATCGATGTTGAAATTGGGGAGAGCGCAAGGCGTGGCAATGGCAGCAGGGCTTTCGAGAGACATTCCCATCACGGAATACGAACCCAAAAAGATAAAAATGGCCATCACCGGCAACGGAAACGCCAGTAAAGAACAAGTGGCCAAAATGCTCCAACAACTTCTCGGACTAAAAACATTACCCAAAAATCTCGATTCCACAGATGGTTTGGCAGCGGCAGTTTGTCATTTTTTCAATTCCGGAAAAGTCATTGGCGAAAAAAGTTATTCGGGTTGGGATGCTTTTGTAAAAAATAATGAGGACAGAGTTAAGAAATGAGCGGAATCTACATTCACATACCATTTTGCAAGCAGGCTTGTCACTATTGCGATTTTCATTTTTCGACTTCGATTAAGAAGAAAGACGAGATGGTTTTGGCTTTGGCCAAAGAAATTGTAATGCGCAAAAGCGAGCTTCTCGACTGCGCTCGAAGTGACAAGGACGAGACTGTAGAAACCATTTATTTTGGTGGAGGAACGCCTAGCAGATTGCCCATTGCAGATTTGAGATTGCTGATGGATTCGATTTATGAAAATTATAAAGTTTCAGAGAATCCCGAAATCACGCTCGAAGCGAACCCTGATGATTTGTCGGAAGACTATTTAGTGGCACTTTCAGAAATTGGAATCAATCGCCTTTCTATTGGAATTCAGTCTTTTTTTGAAGAAGATTTGGTGATGATGAATCGGGCACACAATTCGGCGGAAGCCAAGAAATGTCTGGAATTGGCAACAAAATATTTCGACAATATTTCGCTGGATTTGATTTATGGAATTCCGGGAATGAGCAATGAAAAGTGGCAACAAAACATTGAAACGGCTTTGAGTTTCGGGATTCCGCATATTTCGAGTTATGCCTTGACGGTAGAGCCCAAAACGGCTTTGAACAAACTCATTCAAACCGGAAAAATCGGCCAACCCAAAGACGAAGTGGCCGAAGAAGATTTCCAGATTTTGGTCGAAACCCTCGAAAACAATGGTTTTGTTCATTATGAATTGTCGAATTTTGGTAAGGAGAATTATTTTTCGAAAAACAATTCGGCTTATTGGTTGGGGAAAAAATATATCGGAATTGGTCCTTCGGCGCATAGTTATGATGGAATTTCCCGAAGCTGGAATGTTTCGAACAATTCCATTTATTTGAAATCATTGGAAGAGAATAAATTACCCAGCGAAATTGAAATTTTATCAAAATCCGACCGTTATAACGAATATATAATGACAGGTTTGCGAACCATTTGGGGCGTTTCCTTGGATAGAATTGAACAAGAATTTGGAAACGAATATTTGGATTATTTGCAAAAGCAAGCGCAGAAATTCATCAATGATAATTTGCTTTTTGTTGAAAACAACATTTTGAAACCAACGAAAAAAGGAAAATTCTTGACCGATGGAATTGCTAGTGATTTATTTTACTTAAATTAGAATATATGATTACCATTTCAACCGATAAAAACAAACTCGACGTTCCTTTCATTCAAAATTTTTTGAAGGATATTTATTGGGCTGCAGGCCGAACGATGGACGAAGTGCAAACCACAATTGACAGCTCGGTTTGTTTCGGAATTTATTTGGATGAGGTTCAAATTGGTTTTGCCAGGGTGATTACGGATTATGTCGTTTTTGGCTATTTGATGGATGTTTTTATTGCCAAAGAGCATCGTGGAAACGGTTATTCCTCGATTTTGATTGATGCGATGATGAACGAACCGGTTTTGAAAAATATTAAAATATGGCGATTGGCCACTTCGGATGCCCATTTTTTGTACGAGAAATTCGGTTTCAAGGCATTGGCACACCCAGAAAAAATGATGGAAAAAGTAACGATATGAATCTAGAAACGTTTTACGAATATTGCCTGTCCAAAAAAGGCACGACCGAACATTTTCCGTTCGACCAAGATACTTTGGTGTTTAAAGTAGGCGGAAAAATGTATGCTCTTTCGTCTTTGCTGCAATGGGAAAAAGGACAACCAAAAGTAAACTTAAAATGCAATCCAAATTATGCTCAGGAATTACGAGCACAGTATGATGACGTTCTACCCGCATTTCACATGAGCAAAGTACATTGGAATACGGTCTCCATAAACAGTGCCGTTTCGGATAAATTGGTTAAGGAATGGATCGATGATTCCTACCAATTGGTTTTCAAAAGTTTAACCAAAAAAATCCAAAGCGAAATTCTTCAATTAGAAAATTAGGCATTACTTTTGCTAAAAATTTTAGAACATTATTCAAATAAAAATAACATGATCGACAATATAAAAAAATTCTTGAACGAAGAACAAGACCCAAAAGCCATCGAAAAAATCACTTCAAAACTGAATGATTTGTTGATGAAAAACGAAGAAATTGGCTATATCGCTGTTCAAAAAAAACCGGCCATTACCGTTTTTCCGGACAGCATCGTGGTGACCAACAAAAGAATCATCATTTGCCAACCCAAAAATATGGGACTTTCGATGAATTTTACCGATTTTACTTGGGATGAAATCGAAAGTACTTTCATGAAAGAAAACATTTTAGGTTCCGAATTTTCGTTTTCGACCAAAACACAGATTCAGGTTTCCATTGATTACATTCCAAAAATCCAGGCCAGGAAAATTTCGACTTACGCCAAGGAACAATTGGATTTGTTGAAAAATCCCGTTGCTACGGAAGAAGTAAAGGTTGAAATTCCAGCCTATATTCCAGAAGAAATTGTGGAAGAAGTAGAAACGGAAGAGGTGGTAAATTATGCCGAAATTATGCCCGCAGTTTCCAATTATGCCGAACCTGTTGTGGAAAACACGGCTGCACCAACGGAAAAAGCAACAAACGAATTGACCCAAGACGAACTTTTTGCCAAGCTTCAAAAGTATAAAAAACTCCTGGACAACGGATTGATTCTACAAGGCGAATACGACGCTTTCAAAAAAGAAATTTTGAGTTTGATGTAATAATCATCTCGTTTTAAAATGATAAACCCGACAAATTTCGATTTGTCGGGTTTTGTTTTTATGGATTTACAGGAAATGTTGTGAACATTGTTTTTTTTTCAAACCATTAAGAAAATTAAGAAGGTTAAGAACTATGTAAATCTTAATTTTCTTAATGTGCTTAATGGTTCAAATTTTTTGCACAAATACCAGTAGAACCTTTTTTACATGGTTCTCTTCTGTTTTTCCACAAAATTATACGCTTGAAGTTCCAGTAATTCGGTGGCTTTTTGGCGTTGCAAATCATACAATTTCTTATCTTGGGCGATGTCGTCATAGACTTTGTCGTGCATCGAGG
>JAGNPF010000001.1:1618-18655 GCA_017989775.1 Flavobacterium sp. | reverse complement strand
CTTTAAGCAATTTGTCTAATTGTTTGTATTCTATCAAAAATGCGTCGTGTCCGTGAATGGATTTTATCTCGCCGTAGGACACCTTTTTATCCAGTTTTTTCAATTCTTCGAAGGTTTCCTTGTTCTCATTGGCCGTAAAAAACAAATCGGAATCAATGCCGATGATGTGAATCTCGGCTTCTATTCTGGAAACAATCTCCTCGAATGAATCGCTGTTTCTGGTGATGTCAATGGTTTTGAGCAACTGGTTCATCATTCGATAAGCCGAAAGCTGGAACCGTTTTTGCAATTTCTTGCCGTGATGATTCAACCAACTTTCCACATTGAAAATCGCCTGTTCCTCGTTGGTCGTCCGCTGGAATTTGGCCTTGAACGACTCTGGCGTCCTGTAACACAACATGGCGTGAATTCGGGCATCTTCAATCGGTTTTGAAGAGTTATTCAGGATTTGTTCCTGCAAAAAACAATTGGCAATCAACCAATCCGTCGATTTCCAGTCGGTGGCAATCGGGATTAAATGTTCGGTGATTTTTGGCTCCAAAGCCACCATTTCCCAAGCAATTCCTCCACCAACAGAACCACCGATAATGGCATACAATTGCTGTATTTTCAATATTTTGATTCCTTCCAGAAAAAGTTTGGCCACATCCCTTGCGTTAAAATCCAGATAGTTTTCTATCAAGACGTCATCGTAACCATTGCCGGGAACGTTGAAAGCCAAAATGGTGTATTTATCGGTATTGATGGTCCTGTTTTCGCCAATGAGAATATTCCACCAACCGTTTGCACCAATAACCTGGGAATTCCCGGTCAAGGCGTGGTTTACCAGAACAATGGGAGCCGTGTTTAAAGCTTGTCCAAAAATCTGGAAACTCAAATTCAAGGATGCGTAAAATGCGCCACTTTCGGTGGTGAAATTTTGTAATATGATAGATGTTGGTTTATTTTCCAATAGTCAAATCTTTTGTAATTTTTGATTTGTGTCTGGAAATATTAGAAAGAAAGCTAGAAGAAATCTAGAATCTTGTTGTTATCTTTTCCCGATAAATCGGGATAGAATGTAGCACCTTCTTCGTTGGCAAAGGGTTGCTAAGCTTTCATCGGGTCTATTCCCTCGAGCTTTCTTTATAACATTTCAATACGTTTGTGAACTTAAAAGCACAAATTAACCACAATTTTTTCAAACAACCAAATTTTAGGTTGGTTGGTTTTTTAATTTAGGGTTAAAACAAGTTCGGCAAGGGTCCACAAACAGACTCTTGCCGATGCTTGTCTTAAAATTAAAGCATTTCCTCCAATTGCATTAGATGAAAAGCGTTTCGTTTTCTTCAGAATACATTAAAGTCAACAAAGAACTTGGCGTTTTTCCAGCAGTGGGCGCCCTTTTTAAATTGATGCCAAATTTGGTGTGTGTTATTTCTTCGTTACCATTGTTCTCAGCATTCGCTTTTGATGTTCCATTCAAACTTTTGAAAAACTGAATTAATGTGCCTGTTATATATTTTAGAGTTTCCATGATGTTTTATTTTTTAGATGTTCTACTTTTTATTTTTTAAAACATATTGAATTCAGTTTTCCCAAGTTCAAATATGTTGTTTTTTATACTTTTAAATTTTCGAAAACAGATTGCAAATCGGCTTTCAAGTCTTCGATGTCTTCCAGCCCGACCGAGAGCCTGATTAAATCCTTGGTCACTCCCGTGGCGACCTGGTCTGCATCGGACAACTGCTGGTGCGTGGTGCTGGCCGGATGGATAATCAATGATTTGGTGTCTCCAATGTTGGCCAAGAGCGAAAACAACTTTGTTTCATCGGCCACTTTCTTGGCGGCTTCAAATCCGTTTTTGAGGCCGAAAGTTAGCAAGCCATTTTGTCCTTTAGGTAAATATTGTGTTGCCAAATCGTGATATTTACTGGACTTCAACCCTGGATAATTGACCCAAGCCACTGCGTCCTGCTTTTCCAGCCATTGCGCCAAAGCCAATGCGTTTTCACTGTGCTTCTGGACACGAACCTGCAAAGTTTCGAGTCCCTGGATAATCTGGAAAGCATTGAACGGACTTAAGGCCGCTCCAAAATCCCGCAAGCCTTCGATTCGAACCTTGGCAATAAAAGCCGCATTTCCCAACGCTTCGTGATAAACTAGTCCGTGATAGGCTTCAGATGGTTCTGTAAATTCTGGAAACTTTCCGCTGCTCCAATCGAATGTTCCCGCATCAATAACCGCTCCACCTAGCGATGTCCCATTTCCTGCAATGTATTTGGTCAAGGAATGAATCACGATATTGGCGCCGTGCTCAATAGGATTCAACAAATAAGGTGAAGGAACCGTATTATCCACGATAAAAGGAACTTTAAAAGCTTTGGCTTCTGCCGAAATGGCTTTCAAATCCAAGACGTCCAATTTTGGATTCCCCAAGCTTTCCGCAAAGAACACTTTGGTGTTTTCTTGGGCTGCCTTGGTAAAATTGGCTGCATCCGATGGATCCACAAACGTGGTGGTGATTCCCAGCCTTGGCAAAGTGACACTCAACAAATTGTATGTTCCACCATACAAACTGTTCGAAGCCACTATATGGTCGCCCGCCTTGAGCAAAACCAACAAGGAAGTGGCAATGGCTGCTGTTCCCGAGGCGGTAACTACGGCAGCAATACCTCCTTCAAGGGCTGCCAGGCGTTGTTCCAGAATATCGTTTGTTGGATTGTTCAATCTTGTATATATAAATCCCGCTTCGGCAAGTCCAAATAAATTGGCCGCGTGATCCGAATTGTTAAACACGTAAGAACTGGTTTGGTAAATAGGCACCGCCCTGGTTCCTGCTGTTTTGGCAACATCGTGTCCTGCGTGTAATGCGTTTGTCGCGAATTTTGTAGTACTCATAATATTTATTTTAGATTTGTTTGTATTTAATTTTGAAATATTCTTGTGTTTTTTGGGCCTAAAAAAATAAAAAACCCTTTTAGACGGCTATCCAAAAGGGTTTCAAGTTTTGTTATAACTCATACTTTCGGAATCAACAGACACACACCAACTTCATAGACTTTGCACAAATCATCGATTTGACATTGTTGAAGTTCATTTGTTGCTGTTTAAAATTGTTCATCGTATTGTTTCTTGTGATTATCATGGATTCAAAAAAAAAGCTTCCCGTTACTTGGGAAGCTTTTTTTATTATATAAATTTGAATTTAAATTTATGCAATAGGCGACCCACAGGACTTCTCCTTAACCTGTTTCGACATATTACAAATCATAAATTTCATTTTGCTTCTCTTTTTGTTGTGACAAATATCTAAACTATTATTTAGAAAACCAAATGTTTTCTTGAAAAACAGCTATTTTTCATTAATTCTAATGAATTAAAAACCAAATCAATCAGGAGCCTTTTATCCAAGGAACCTTCAAAATCCCTTTATTCCACCCCTTTGATTTGACATTTCAAAGATATGACCAACAAATGGATTTGACATTATGACTACTTTAAGTTAGTGTTAACAAGTTGTCTTCTCCAATCTGTTTCGAAAAAACCAATAACAAATCTTCTTTTTAATTTAAAAAATTAGTCAAGATTAATTTGCAATTCAATTTGGTTTCATACCTTTGCAGCCGAATTTTAGAGGAAAAATTTGAACTGATTGCAACCTCGTTAAAAAAATGCTAAAGCAGCAACTCTCCTTTAGTACTATTTTCCCGCAATCCACCTTTTTTCTCGCTTAATTATAAAATCTATATTATTATGGCTTATTTATTTACGTCAGAATCAGTGAGTGAAGGACATCCAGACAAAGTAGCAGATCAAATTTCTGATGCCCTAATTGATAATTTCTTGGCATTTGACCCAGAATCAAAAGTGGCTTGCGAAACTTTGGTTACAACTGGACAAGTTATTTTGGCTGGTGAAGTAAAATCTGAAACGTATTTGGACGTTCAAACTATTGCAAGAGAGGTTATCAAAAAAATTGGTTATACCAAAAGTGAATATATGTTTGAAGCCAATTCTTGTGGTGTTCTTTCTGCCATTCACGAGCAATCTGCCGACATCAACCAAGGTGTGGACAGAGCCAGCAAAGAAGAACAAGGTGCTGGTGACCAAGGAATGATGTTTGGTTATGCCACCAACGAAACCGAAAACTACATGCCATTGGCTTTGGATATTGCGCACGCCTTGTTGGTTGAATTGGCCAATATCAGAAGAGAGAATTCCGAGATTACTTATTTGCGCCCTGATGCCAAATCGCAAGTAACTTTGGAATATTCCGACGACAACAAACCACAACGAATTGACGCGATTGTTATCTCGACTCAGCACGACGATTTCGCACCAGAGGCTGAAATGTTGGCTAAAATTAAAAGTGATTTAATCTCTATTTTGATTCCAAGAATCAAGGCCAAATATCCTCAATACGCTCATTTATTTAATGACCAAATTCAATACCACATCAACCCTACCGGGAAATTCGTGATTGGTGGACCACACGGAGACACTGGATTGACGGGAAGAAAAATCATCGTGGACACTTACGGTGGAAAAGGAGCCCATGGTGGTGGTGCTTTCTCCGGAAAAGATCCTAGTAAAGTGGACAGAAGTGCGGCTTATGCCACGCGTCACATTGCCAAAAACTTGGTTGCAGCTGGTGTTGCCGACGAGATTTTGGTTCAGGTTTCTTACGCCATCGGGGTTGCCAAACCAATGGGAATTTTTGTTGACACTTACGGAACTTCAAAAGTGAATTTGACCAATGGTGAAATCGCCAAAAAAGTGGAAGCCATTTTTGACATGCGTCCTTATTTCATCGAGCAACGTTTGAAATTGAGAAATCCTATTTACAGCGAAACGGCTGCTTACGGACACATGGGGCGTCAGCCAGAAACCGTGACCAAAACATTCTCCGCTCCTGGAGGTGTTGAAAAAACAGTGACCGTAGAGTTGTTTACTTGGGAAAAACTGGATTTCGTGGATCAAGTGAAAGCTGCTTTTGGGTTGTAAAATTTAACCGCAAAAAACACAAAGAAAAACCCTGACGAAATAAAAATTGTCAGGGTTTTTCTTTGTGCCATATTTTCCAGAGAAATTGAAATTATCACATTAAATATTATACTTCAAAGACAATATCAAATATCGAGGTTGAACGGTGTATTGCGACGTTCTGGTAGAGAATTGCGAAAAACTGTCGTCGTTGATGGATTTGGTGTTCAAGAGATTGGTTCCGCTGATTTTATACTCGAATTTGCTGTCTTTCTTTTGATAAATAAGGCTTGCACTCAAGAAATCATACTCGTTGTTTACCGTTTTTTCGGTGTTGTAATAGTGGTAAAATTCATATTCCGTCACGAGCGAAAAACTGTCCAAAAAATAATAATCCAATTTGGCAAAAGGCCTATCCGTATAGTAAACACTGTTGGCGTAATTGTTGATTGCCACATTGTAGCCCACTTCCAAATTGGGCAACTTCTTGTAATTCGTGGAAGCCCTAAGGGTGTAACTTTGGGTAAAACTTTCATTGGTCGACAATACTCCGTTTTGGATGTTGTTGAACAACGACCAATTGATGTTTGCCGAGAAAGAGGCTTTGTAATTCTTCAAAAACGAACGGCCGTAAGATCCGCTTCCAGAAAAAGTTTCGTCGGCAAAGTCCGAATTATAAGGCATTGAAGACTGGTTTACCCCATCGTAAAAAGCCCTGGTTTTTACGGCATCAATTCGTTTGGAATAGCTCAAAAAGGCGGATATGTTTTCTAAATTGAACATATTGTATTTGAAATAACGCAAGGAATGTTGGCGGGCCGTTGCATTTTCGAGCGTTCGGCTTCCTTTTCGAAGACTATTGTAATTAGAAAAAACCAAACCTTCTGCCAATTGGTTGATATCGGTAAAACTATTGGTGTACGAAAAATTATAGGTCAGGGATTCCGCTTTCTTGATTTGAAAAATGGCCAATAAATCGGGTAAAATCCTGGAGAAGTTTTGGCTATAATCCGTTCCCAATTGTTGGTTTGTCATATTGTAACCGTGAATGCTCACGCCAGGAGTAAAGGTGAATTTGCCAGTCAAAATCTTGTAATGCAAGCCCAAAAAGGCATCGTTGAAATTGTAATTCACGTCATTTTGATTGGCTTGGTCATCCAATTCATTGATGTCATTATTGTCCAAAGTTTGATACATACTGGAATTGAAATTCTGGTACGAATAGGTATTTCCCAATGTAATATTGATGTTGCTTTTGGGCGTGAGCATGTAAAAATAATCCACTTTGGCATCCAGTTTACTCGTTTTCACGAAACGGTTTTGCGTAATGTCGTTTCGATTTTGTCCCGGAGTATAACCCACCAAATTAAAGGGCTGCGACTTTAGATTGGCATTGTAAAAAGGATCTTCCTCTTGAAACAAATGCTGCATTTCGACCGCGAAAATGTTCTTTTCGCTCAAAGTATAAAACAAACTCAGGTTTTGATTCACCGAAATGGGCTCTTGCTCTTTTGTGGTATTGATGATTTCGGTTGTCGAACTGTTGTTTACAATGGATTCCCGCAACATGGGCGCATCTTCTTCCTGTTTCGAAATTTTGGTCAAAACATCATAATCAAACTGGAAATCGGTCGATGGTTTGTAGCTCGAACTGAGCTTGAACATTCCCAAATTACTTTTTTGATTCGCCAATTCTTTCTTGTTCTCCGTGGATTGAATTTCGGAAGAATTGGGTTCCAAAATATTGGTTTGTGAAATGGTTTCCAATTCCGTCACCGAAGAGGAAATGATTCCAAAACCGCTCAAAGTCCAAGCTTTATTGACATTGTACGAGAAATTGGCGGCTCCAAACTGGGTTTCAATTTCCTTGGCTCGATTGTTCCTCATCAATGAAATTCCCAAATCATTCGACGAAACATTAAAACTGGAACCGCCTTTGGAAGCCAAACCTCGAAATCCACCCGTCAGTTTCATGTAATCCTGGATGGTCATCGGCAACTCGCCAATATTATTGAAATTAGTAATCAGGTTGATGCTGTATTTGGGACTGTAATAAAACAATTTGGGGTTAATCAAATAGCGCGTGTCCAGCATTCCGACCCCAATTCCTGCTGTTAAATCTCCAAACCAAAAATTCTTTTTCCCAGATTTCAGTTTGATGTTCATCGCCACATTGTCTTGATTGTTTTCGACACTTTTCAAAATGGAATTTTCGTTGAAATTGCGAAGCACTTGTACCTTGTCTATGGCATCGGCCGGAATATTCTTCACTCCGAGTTTTGTGTCACCGTCAAAAAAATCTTTGCCTTCGACCATTAATTTGGTTACTTTTTTGCCTTCGACTTCTATCTCGCCATCGGAGTTGACTTCGACTCCCGGCAATTTCTTGAGGACATCTTCGAGTTTTCGTTCGGTTCCTGATTTAAAGGAATCGGCATTATAAACAATAGTATCCCCTTTGATGGAAACCGGCATTTCGCGTACAATTTCGACTCCATCGAGTTCCACTGTGCCTTCATCTAAAGAAATATTTTTACTGATATTTATGTTAGTGGTAACAACTTCGACCTGCTTACTTTGCATTCCTAAAAAGCTCACACTGATGGTATAGGTCGTATTTGTTTTCAAATCGAGCACATACTTTCCTTTTTCATTGGTAATGGCATAGGAATCCATTGCTTTTGTGGCTTTGTTTACCGCCATGACGTTTACCATTTCCAATGGGATGTTTTTGGTATCGGAAATAATTCCTTCCAGTTTTATGGTTTGCGAAAAAGAAAGTGTGCCAATGAGGCATAGGACGACAAGAAATGCGTTTTTCATTATTTGGATTTTGGAAAATTTGAATATTCAAGAGCTAACGACATGTTTTTTTTAACCGCCAATTCGCATTTGCGGTCCTCCATTACCTCCTCGGGCACGATTCATTTCCCTGAATTCCTCCATTTTCTTTATTACGGTTTCATCATATTCGGCTTGGGTAACCACTTTCCCTTTTGTGGAAGCCTTGATTACCGCTTTTTCCTTTGGGTTCAAAATAATTTTGGAACACAAAATAACTGTTTTGCCATCGTTGACTTCCAAAATTAATCCCGGTAATCCCCAATAATTGTCGGGGCCTTGGTTAACCGGTACTTCCGGGGTGTACCAAGCCGTCACGACAACTTCTTTGGGCATTTCCATTCCGTCCATAAAGTTTGTTTTCTTGGTGGCATCGGCTGGTTTGTCCGTGGTTGCTTCTTCTTTCTTGGGTCTCAAGTTTTGAAAATCGGTCTTGCTTACCGGGCGAACCGCAGTAGCCTTGAAACAATTGAAACCTCCAATCACGCGGGTCTCGCCTTCCATTTTCCACTTTAAATTGGGCAGCGAATCCTTGATCAAAAACTCTTTCCCCATAAACTCCTTGTCCACGGTATAGGTTTTTTCTTTTATGTTTTTGTAAAAAGTACCTCCGGCTCCCATCATTCCCCCCATCATGCGGAAACCGCCACCACCTTGCGTGGGTGCATCGAGTTTTTCTTCTTCCTTATAAATGGAAGCCGATTTGTCGAAATTGAGGATAAATGTCTTTTCGAACATACTCTTCATCCGCTCTTCCATAGTTTTCTGCATCTCCGGAGTAATGTCTTTGTTTCCGGACATTCGAGCTTTAAAATCCTCCATACTCGTTTTGGATTGATAAACCGCCATTCCTTGAAATTCCTGGGCTTGAATTCCCAAATGAACCGCGAAAAGAAATGCTATTGTAAAAATAATTTTGGACATGGGTTTTGTTTTTTTTTGATGTAACCAATAAGACTGTTTTTAAGTGTTTGTGTTACACTTAAATATTAAAAACAAGACATTTATTATTGCAAAGGGTTTAATAATGACAATGAATTTATCTGCAAAAAAGACATGCTTACCATCAAAATTAGAAGTATCAAACCAAACAGGAAAATAAAATATACAAGTTGCCCAAACGAATAGACAGATTGTCGTTTTCCACGGATGAACAGGAAAATTTGATTTGAAATTAAAAATATCCAACACCTTCAATCCTTTTTTTTGTAATTTGGTGCACTTATGAAAAACCTGATTTCTTTCCTCTTCGCTTTTTTCTTTACTGTCTGTTCGGGACAGGACAAAAAGTATGTCGCGACCAAACTGGATTCAACGGCATTTGTGACAGATTCTTTTTTGGGCTACGATCAATTTGGATTTCACTATTCGATAAAAAACAATGTTTTGTCTAAAAACAATAAAGACGAATCCTTTGAATACAAGAATATTTCCCTGGGAAAACCAAAAAAAATCGACATCCAGAACCCATTGAAAATTATGTTGTTTTATGAAAACTTCAACACGATAATTCTTTTGGACAACCAGTTGAGTGAAACCCAAAAAATAAATCTTTCGGAAAACGAGGTTCCAATAATGGCCACCGCGACCGGAATTGCTTCCCAAAACAGGCTTTGGATTTACAATAGTTTAACCCAAGAAATTGGGCTTTTTGACTACCTGAAAAACACGTTTCAATCCATAACTCCTTCTTTTCAAGGGGATTTAAAACATTATAAATCCGATTTCAATACGTTCCAATGGGTGGACAACAACTTGAATTGGTATGCCGTGGATGTATTTGGAAAAATCACCAGTTTGGGAAAAGTCGCTGATTTCGAACAAATTCAAATTGTCGAAAAACAATGCATCCTCTTTTCAAAAGAAGGAAAATTATACGTTCAAGATGTAAAAAACAACACGATTTTCCCCATCGAGAATGTGGAAAAATCATTTGAAAATTTCTACTACAAAGACCAAATTTTGTCTATTTTTACCAACCAAGGAATTACAAATTATAAAATCTCAATACCGTAATGCACATAGCAGTAGCAGGAAACATAGGCGCAGGAAAAACGACATTGACCCGTTTATTGGCAAAACATTTTAAATGGGAACCGCATTTTGAAGACGTGGTGGACAATCCCTACTTGGATGATTTCTATCATCAAATGGAGCGTTGGTCGTTTAATTTACAGATTTATTTCCTGAACAGTCGCTTTCGCCAAGTAATGCAAATTCGAGAAAGTGGCAAAAAAATCATCCAGGACCGAACCATTTATGAAGACGCGCATATTTTTGCGCCCAATCTTCACGCTATGGGCTTGATGACCAACCGTGATTTCCAGAACTATTCTTCGTTGTTTGAATTGATGGAATCGACGGTAAGGCCTCCAGACATGCTCATCTATTTGAGAAGCACCATCCCCAATTTGGTTGGACAAATTCACAAAAGAGGTCGCGAATACGAAAACACCATTTCCATAGACTACCTCAACCGATTGAATGAACGTTACGAAGCCTGGATTCAAACCTACACCAAGGGAAAATTGCTAATTATCGACGTGGACAACATCAACTTTGTGGACAATCCCGAAGATTTGGGAATGATTATCAACAAAATCGATGCAGAATTGAATGGGTTGTTTTAATTCAATTACGTATTAAAAATAACGAATTACAATAAAAATGCCTTGCAAAATTGTGAGGCATTTTTTGTTTGAAATTGACATTTAATTCGTCTTCAAAGTCGAATCCCTTACTATAACACTCGTTCCCAATTCTATTGTTCTTGGAGTAAAAGCCTTGCCATCTTTGCGACAAATCATTTCTTCGAGCAATAATTCAAATGCAGCCACTCCCATTTCATAGTTCGGTTGATCGACAGTACTCAACTTTGGCGAGATTACTTGGGAAACAAACCAGTTACTAAAACCAATTATGGCAATTTGGTTGGGCACTTGGATTCCAATTTCATTAAAATGGGCCAAAACTCCAATAGCAACCAAATCCGTGATGACAAAAATCCCGTCAATTCCCAGATTCTCCTCGACAATTTGCTTCGCAAATTCAACTCCTTGTTCAAAAGTGATGCTTTTGCACGAATAAACCAATTTAGAATCAAAAGGAATTCCGTTTTTTTCCAAAGCTTTTTTATAACCAATAAAACGGTCAATCGAATTTTGTGGATTTTCAAGACCCCTGATATGGGCAATTTTTCTGCATCCCTTGTCAATTAAATGCTGAACGGCTTCCATCGCGGCTTTTTGGTCATCGATAATCACTTTGGAGCTGGGAATCAATTTGGAAATTTTGTCAAACTGGACAAAAGGAATTCCTTTCCTCAGGATTTCCTTGATATGAAAATCATTGTTGGATTCGTTCGAAAGCGACATGATGATTCCGTCAACCCTTTTATTGATAAGAAGTTCCACTTGCTTTTTTTCTAGCTCCAAAGATTCGTTCGATTGCAGAATAATAACGAGATATCCGTTTTTCTCTGCCTCGGCGATGATTCCGTTGATGACATTCGAAAAGAAATGATGCACGACTTCGGGAATGATCAACCCAATGGTTTTGGACTCCTTGGTTCGCAAATTAACGGCAAAACTATTGGGCGTGTAGCTAAGTTCCTCAGCCAAAGCAACAACGGCTTTTCGAGTTTTTTCGCTTACGTCTGGATAGTTTTTTAATGCTTTTGAAACCGTGGTTATGGATATTCCCAATGTTTCGGCAATTTCTTTTAGAGTGGTCTCTTTCATGTAACAAATATAAGAAAAAATTATGAATTACAAATCGAAAACGTTTTCGGTGTTTTCGAAAACGTTTTCGAACAAAATATTCTTAAATTTAACACTATTAAAAGTAGTTTTGACAAAAAAGAACCAAACTATTTATTAATCAAACAATTTTAAACCATGAAAAAATGCAACTTACACTTGAAAAAACTGGGATTGATGGCAACCTTACTGCTGTTCAATTTGTCGTTTTCTCAAAATGAAACTCCCCATGTTACCGATACCATAAAAACAACAAAACTGGAAGATGTTGTCATAACGGGTGTTGTAAACCCAAGAGCAAAAATCAAGTCCAGCGTTTCTATTACCACGATGGACGTGAAACAAATCGAGCAATCGGCTCCAAGATCGACTGCCGAAATTTTCAGGTCAATTCCCGGCATTCGTTCTGAATCATCTGGTGGAGAAGGAAACTCGAATATTTCGGTTCGTGGTGTACCCATTTCATCGGGTGGATCCAAATATTTGCAAATTCAAGAGGATGGACTTCCCGTGCTTTTATTTGGCGACATTGCTTTCGCAACAGCCGATATCTTCACGAGATTTGACGGAAACGTGGCTCGAATAGAAGCCATCCGTGGTGGATCGGCCTCTACTCTATCTTCCAACTCTCCGGGTGGAATCATCAACTTTATCAGCAAAACCGGAAAAACAGAAGGTGGATTGGTGAAAACAAGTTTCGGCTTGGATTACAACAATTTCAGGACAGATGTTGACTACGGAACAAAAATTGGAGACGGTTTGTATTTTCACGTAGGTGGTTTTTACAGGGCTGGTGAAGGTGTGAGAAAAACGGGTTCCACGTCCAATAATGGTGGACAAGTTAAATTCAACCTTACCAAAGAATTTGAAAACGGAAAAGTGACCGTTTATGCCAAATTCCTGAACGACAGAGCAGCCGCCTATATGCCGATGCCGGTAAAAGTTACAGGCACAAATGCCAATCCAAGTTGGGGAAGCGTTAGCGGTTTTGACGCCACGACAGGAGCTTTGCAATCCATTTACTTGAACCACAATGTAGGACTTGGTCCCGACGGTGAATTAAGAAGAGGAAACGTTGCCGACGGAATGAATCCTGTTTCAAAATCGATTGGTGTCAATGCTTCATTTGATTTGGAAGACGGTTGGAAAATAACAGAAAATGGTCGTTATTCCTCTAACAGCGGAGGTTTTATCGCTCCTTTTCCAGCAGAAGTGGGTTCGGCTTCAGCCATCGCGGCTTCTTTTGGAGCAGGTTCTACTTTAACTTTTGCCAATTCCGGAACTCCGTTTAACAATCCAAATGGATTAGTATCCAGAATCCACATGTTCGACACACAATTAAATGATTTAAGCAATTTCATGAATGATTTAAGAGTGACGAAAAAATTCAATAAAGTAGGGATTACTGCGGGTTACTTCAAATCGATTCAAAATATTTCTACGTCTTGGTTGTGGAACTCTTATCTACAAGAAGTTTCGGATGACAATCCTCGCCTAATCAATGTGACCAATGCAGCAGGACAATTATTGTCTGATAATGGTTTGTACGCTTACGGAACGCCAGCTTGGGGTAATTTAGCCAGAAATTATGACACGCAATATAATGTTTCTGCACCTTATGTAAACGTTTCTATAGATGCAACTGAAAACCTTTCGTTTGAAGGTGGTTTGCGATATGATTTGGGTAAAGTTTCAGGATCATTTGCTGGTGGAACTTCAAGAACTTATGATATCAACAATAACGGAACAATTTCAGTTCCAGAACAAAATGTTTTTGCTGTAAATACCGCTGCTGAAACTGCCGTGAATTATGATTATGATTATGTTTCTTATACTTTGGGAGCCAATTATTTATTGACTGCAAAACAATCTCTTTTTGCCAGATACAGCAAAGGTGCTGCCGCAAAAGCAGACCGTATTTTGTTTTCGGGATTGGATTATTTAGACGGAAGTAAAATCAACGCATTGGACTTTTTGACACAAGCCGAATTGGGTTACAAACTTAAATTTCCAAAAGGATATATGTATGCAACTGCTTTCCACTCCAAAACTGACGAGCAAGGTGGTTATGAAGCCACTTCAAACAGCATTATCCAAAACAATTACAAATCGTATGGTCTAGAATTGGAATCGTCTTATAACATAATGGACAATTTCAACTTAAAAGGAGCCTTGACTTACACAAAAGCCGAAATTACATCGGGTGACAACAAAGGAAACGAACCAAGAAGACAACCAAAATTGATGTACAATTTGATGCCGACCTATAACTTTTCAGAAAACAAGAACACCATTGGATTGAGTTTTATTGGTCAAACCAAAGCATTCGCACAGGATTCAAATCAATTGGTAATGAACGGATTCGTAATCGTGAACGCCTTTGTTGAAGTTGGAATCACAAAAGGATTATCCGTAAATCTTTCTGGAAACAACTTGTTCGACACCTTGGCAATCACAGAGTCTGAAGAAGGAAATATCACGGACAATTCAGTAAACTATGTTAGAGCAAGACCAATGCCGGGAAGATCAATTTCTATGGCTTTGTCTTATAAATTTTAATAAAAATTTGATGTTGGGGTTTTGTTAGTTGACAATTCCTGTACTTTTTAAGTATGGGAATTGTTTCTAAAAAACAACATCTGTACACTCTCTATACAACTTTGATGATTTTAAAAAACTAACACAATAAGCCATGATTTTCAAAAGACCCAAACTCAGTTTCTGGCAGATAATCAACATGAATGTCGGCTTTTTTGGAATTCAATACAGTTTTGGTTTACAGCAAAGCGCTGTTAATCCTATATATGACTTTTTGCATGCAAGTCCAGATCAAATTCCGATATTAAATCTTGCGGGGCCATTGACGGGCTTATTGATTCAGCCCATAATTGGCGCGATGAGTGACAAGACCTGGCATCCAAGATGGGGAAGAAGAAAACCGTACTTTTTTATTGGAGCCATAATTTGTAGTATCGCATTGTTTCTATTCCCATTTAGCAGTTCCTTATGGATGGCCGCAGGCTTGCTTTGGATTTTAGACGTCGGAAACAATACCGCCATGGAACCCTATCGTGCTTTTATTGCCGATACGCTGGATGAAGAACAACAACCCGTTGGTTTTCAAGCGCAAAGTTTTTTTACTGGTTTCGGACAGTTTCTGGCTTATATTTCTCTTTTTCTGTTTCCAATTGTTTTTGTTGGCTATACCGGATCGTTGCCCACTTGGATTTATGCCTCCTTCTTTTTAGGAGCAATTCTTTCTGTAACTTCCATTTGGTGGAGTATGGGCAAAACAAAAGAAATCCCGCCAACAGCAGCAGAATTAGCCATTTTAAAAGCGGAACCACTAAATATTTTTTCGCCCTTTATCGACATTTATAAAGCCGTTTTAGAAATGCCAACAGTGATGTGGCAGCTGTTTCTGGTGTATTTGTTTCAGTGGTATGCGATGATGTGCTATTGGCAAAACAATTCAAAAAGCATTGCCTTGTCCGTGTGGAATGTGACTCCAAAGAATGCGGTGGATTATGAAAAAGCGGTAGAATGGAACGGATTAATTGGCGCTTTTGGATTTATAGTCACTTTTTCCATTGCTTTTTATTTGGCCAAATTAGCCAAAAAACACGGTGCCAAAATGATCCATTTTGCGTGTCTGCTATTTGGAGCCATTTCTTTTTTGTGGTTTCCAACAGTACAAAATCAATACCTGTTTTTTGCGGTCATTATTGGCTACGGAATTGCTTGGGCAAGCATGATGGGAATTCCGTATTTGATGGTCGTTGCGGTTGTTCCAAAAGAACGTTATGGAGTTTATATGGGAATTATAAACATGATGATTGTTATTCCAATGATTATCCAAAACCTGTCCTTTGGCTACATTTTAAAAAACTTTTTGGATAACGATCCTCGTCAAGCCATTCGTTTTGCGGGTGTATTATTGGTGCTTGCCGCTATCTGCACCTTGCTAATCAAAATAAAAAACACAAAAGTAAGTGAATAATATAACAAATAATAAAATGGAGGAAATAGACATCCTTTGTGTTGGTGAAGTATTGGTAGATTTTATTGGACATCAGGAAGGCGTGCTGATTAATGAAACCAGGGATTACCACAGGTATCTGGGAGGTTCGCCTACCAATGTTGCCATGAATTCAACTCGATTAGGTTTGAATACCATTATGGTTGCAACAGTGGGGAACGACGGTTTTGGTTCTTATGTCACGGAGCGCTTGTCGAGCGTTGGAGTGAATACAAACCACCTCAATGTGCTAGAGAACAAGTCGACCAGCGTGATTTTTGTTTCAAGATCTGAGGGAACGCCTGATTTTATACCGTATCGTTCAGCAGATTGTTGCATTTATGAAGAGCAAATTTCAACTGAAATTTTATCCCGAACCAAGATATTCCATACCACTTGCTTTGCATTGAGTAAAAATCCTGCCCAAAAAACAATCTTGAAGAAAGCACAAGAAGCACACGATTTGGGATGTAAGCTAAGTATTGATCTTAACTATGCCCGAAAGCTGTGGAAAAGTCAAAAGAAGGCTTTCAAAGTAATTAAAACCTATTGCCAATTCAATCCATTAATAAAAATTAGTGAAGATGATATGCTACGCCTATTTGAGAAAGAACTTCCGCATGAAGAGATATTCGAATTTTTTCACCTTCAAGGAGTGGATACCGTTTGCTTGACTTTAGGAAGCAAAGGGGTAAAATTATCTCAAAAAGGCAAGGAAATAATACAAATGCCGGCCATAAAAATTGATAAAGTGATGGATTCCACAGGAGCGGGTGATGCTTTTTGGTCTGGATTTTTATTTGCTTACATAAAAGAAAAATCAATTTATGAATGTTTGGATATTGCTTTAAAATTAGCGGCTTTAAAACTGCAAAATGTAGGTCGGTTACCAGACAACATCAACATCCTTTCTAAACTTCTATAAAATATGATGCAACATAAAAATAAAAATATCAGTAATGGTGTAATGCTAAATGTTTATCCGGACAGTATAGGAGAGAAATTTAGTGATACCGTAGGCATGCTCAAAATGGCCGAGTTTAAAGATGTCTTTTCTTTTATATATGTATTGCCCACTTTTTTCAACAGTGATTTAGACAGGGGGTTTTCCATCATTGATTATGACATCAACAAGGATTTAGTTGACATAAAAGATTTAAAGGACTTGAATGAGCTCCAGATAAAACTGAAGTTTGATATTGTATTGAATCATCTTTCGGTGGCTTCACCACAATTTAAAGACCTATTGCAATACGGTAATGAATCCAAATTCAAAGACTTTTTTATCAATTGGAATGAGTTCTGGGAAGGAAATGGAGTGAAAAATGAAGATGGAATTGTAATTCCAAAACCAAAGTTTTTCAATAAATTGTTCATGAGAAAATCGGGATTGCCCATATTAAAAGTACGTTTTCCGGATGGCACGGAACAGCCGTATTGGAATACTTTTTACCA
>JAGNPF010000001.1:0-1518 GCA_017989775.1 Flavobacterium sp. | reverse complement strand
AATAAAGGATTGTTAGAAGATGCCGAGATTGAAAAAATCATGACCACAATCATGGAACGTGGCGGTCGTGTCAAAAATCTCTATGACCCGTCCGGGAACAAGATTTCTTATTATCAAATCAATGCCACATTTTTCAGTGCATTGGGTGAAAATGAACAAAAGTTGCTTTTGGCAAGAGCCATTCAAATGTTTATGCCCGGAATACCGCAGGTTTGGTATCTAGATATTTTTGCTGGCAAAAACAATTACGAAGCGGCCGATAATGGAGGTAGCGCCGGACATAAAGAAATCAATCGCACCACATTGTCAATGCAGGATATCGAGCAAGGGCTAAAAACAGAAATTGCCAACAAACAGCTCGAAATCATTCGTTTGAGAAATACTTCGAATGCCTTTTCAGGTGAAGCAGAAATCAATGATGCCGAAGAAGACATTTTGGATATCAAATGGTCAAATGGCGCTATTGTTGCTCACTTAAAAGCAAACCTTCAAACCAAGGCTTTTACAATTGACCATACTGAAAAGGGCGTTACGAGTACAATGAGCTTTTAAATTCCACAAGCAGTATCGAAAATCTATTTATGATAAGAATTACACGATACTATCGACCTGAATGCAGCTTGAATTAAACTGATTTTAATAAAAAAGAGGTACTTGTTCAATCAAGTTTCTCTTTTCTGTTTTAAACAATTATTTTTTTTTAGATTCACCAATGATTTTCTGTAATACAAAATAAAATACTAAATTTGAATCGTGTTGATTCAATTTTGGAAGGGATGATTTGAAATTCCAACTGTTTCTTTTGAAAATAGTCGACAAACCCTTTTTGAAGGCATTCATCATAAACTCCATTTCATCAAATGAAATATTACAAAAGAATACTCCTTTTTCTAATCGTTTTCAGCCTAGTTGCTTGTGGCAGAAACAACAAAAAAGAGGAACACGAACTAGAACAAAAAAACGAGCAAGAGCAAGAGCAAAAAGCCACGAAAAATCCCGAATTTCAAAAAAAAGACACTGTTTATGAAAGCCGGGAAGACAGCATAAAAGCCGTCAAAGAATCGGTTTTGAGGAAAAAAAATTACAAGAAAAAGAAACAAACAGTGGCCAAGAATCCAGCCATGGAAACTCCGGACACAAAAACTCCTCCCATCAAACAGGAAGCCAAAAAAATAGTGGTTCCCTCGTTTGTTTACATCAAAAAGATATTGAATGAATGCAAAATTGGCCAACCAATGACCCAAAAAGAATTGCAAACCAATTTCAACATTCCGGAAGAAGCCATACAATTGGTCAAAAGTGTCACCAAAATATCCAATGACGAACTGGACGTCAAATGGAAATCGACCTGGCTAGTGGAAAAAATGTCTGATGCCAAATTCAATGATGGCCGACTCAAAGTACGTTTCGACAAAAACAAAATGTACACTTCGGGAGGTGCCATAGGCATCAAATACGAGAAAAAAATGTACACCAATTTGGTCTTGATAGGGCGTTCTGCCTACATACCAACAGTGA
>JAGNPF010000094.1 GCA_017989775.1 Flavobacterium sp. | reverse complement strand
TACCCAGAAGAAAGAGGAGGTTTTTCGTTTGGAAGAATCGAAAGTGTCGGTTTCTTTGTTGAAATCAAAAATCGAAACGGCTTACGAAGGATTGAAAAAAACGAATTATTCCATTGCGGTAAACCAAGCAATGAGCAGCTTGGATTACAATATAAAGGATCAGGACGTGATTGCTTTTTTGCCTCCTTTTGCGGGGGGATAAAATTTGTTTAAGGGTTTAAAGGTTTAAAATTGTTTAAAGCCCAACCCTTAAACTCTTAAACTTTTAAACGATGACAAGATATTCCAGACAAATTACCCTTCCTGAAATAGGAGAAGAAGGTCAGCTAAAATTACAAAATGCACGCGTTTTGGTAATTGGAGCTGGAGGTTTGGGATGTCCCGTGCTTCAAAATTTGGCTGCTGCAGGAGTGGGAACCATAGGAATTGTGGATGGTGACGTGGTGGACGAAACCAATTTGCATCGTCAGTTGTTGTACACTTTGAAAGATTGCGGAAAAAGCAAAGTCGAAGTAGCCAAAAAAGCCATTTTGGAATTGAACCCGGAAATTGAAGTGAAGGTTTATCAAGAATTTTTCAGTGCTCAAAATGCCTCCGAAATTATTCAAGATTATCAAATCATGGTCGATTGTACGGACACGCTCGCCATTCGTTATTTGATAAATGATGTGGCCGTGGTCAAAAAGATTCCCGTAGTCTATGCCTCGATTTACAAATTTCAAGGACAGGTTTCGGTTTTTAATTATAAAAACGGACCGAGTTACCGCTGTTTGTTTCCCGAGCAGGAAGGTTTGAATACCGTTCCTAGCTGCGTGGAATCAGGAGTTTTGGGCGTTTTGCCCAATACGCTCGGCACTTTGCAAGCCACCGAAGTTTTGAAAATAATTTTAGAAATCGGTACGGTATTGTCGGGAAAATTGTTGATTTACGATGCCCTGCATTTTCAAACCCAAATCATAGATTTTGCCAAGAATCCAAAAGCGATAGAAAAAGGATTCATAATAGGAAGCCAGCTTTTGAATAGTAAAAAAACAAAAGAAAATTTAAGCCCCGAAGCGTTTTTGGAAAAATGCCAACAGTTGGAAATAATCGTGATAGATGTTCGGGAATTGGATGAAAAGCCTGAGTTCAAAGGGACTAATGTCATTCAGATTCCGTTGAGTAGATTAGAAGAATACAGTAAAAAATTGGATAAAAATCAGGAAATCGTCCTGTTTTGCCAAACGGGTCAACGCAGTCAAACCGCTTTGAATTATCTAAAAAAATCAGGATTCGTAGGTGTTTTTCATTTAGGAAGAGGCATTGAATCTTTGAAAAATCAAATAGAATAAAAAACAACAGAACGACAGGTTAGCGGTTTAGCCACGAATTCACTAATTGTTAATGAAATAAAATGTTGTGCAATTTCACAAATTTTAATTGACTTTTAAGATTAGTGAAATCAAAATAAAATGGATAAGAAAATAATTCGTGAATTCGTGGCTGAAAAACGATTTTGATGTAAAAAGCGAATGATCTAAAAAACAAAATATGTCAACAGATAAACCAAAGAAAAGCTCCTTTATTCAAGGACAAATAACAGCAGAATTCATTGGGAATTCTATTGCCAAACACCAAAGTAAAACCACGATTGGTGCTCACAATATCTTTCTGGGTCAGGTTCGCGCTGACGTGATTGAAGGAAAAACAGTAGCAGCCATTGAATATACGGCATACGAAGAAATGGCAGAACAAAGTTTATACGAAATCCGTGAATCGGCTTTCGCTAAATTTGACTTGACTTGTTTGCATATTTACCACAGTTTGGGATTGGTAAAAACAGGCGAGATTTGTTTGTTCGTTTTCGTGTCGGCACCAAGACGCAAAGTGGTTTACGAAGCTTTGGAGTTTTTGGTGGAAGCGGTTAAGGAAAAAGCACCCATTTTTGGGAAAGAAATATTGGAAGACGAATCCTATACTTGGAAGCAAAACACATAAAAAATGGCACACGGATATTATTAAGTAAGAGATAAAATGATTGCTGATTTTTGATTAACGATTCTTGATTTCAGATCTAATAGAACTCCTAAAATCAAAAATCTAATCTTTAGCAAAACCAAATCTGAAATCTAAAATCGTTAATCCTCAATCTAAAATCTCAATGGTAGATATCACACATAAAATAATTACCCAACGTACTGCAACAGCTCAGGCTATTGTAAAAGTGGGTTCGCCGGCAACGATGCAGGCAATAGTAAACAATACCGTTCCAAAAGGAAATGTATTAGAAGTATCAAGAACAGCCGGTTTATTCGCTGTAAAAAACACTTCGAATTCTATTCCAGATTGTCATCCAATGCCAATTGAATACACGGGAATTGAATTTGAATTACTCGAAGATTCTATTCGAATTGAAGTAACAGTAAAAGCCATTTACAGGACAGGTGTTGAGGTAGAAGCGATGCACGGTGCCTCAATTGTAGCCTTGACAATGTACGACATGCTGAAACCAATTGACAAACAAGTAGAGATTTCGACCATAAAATTATTGCACAAAAAAGGAGGAAAATCAGATTTTGGCAATAAAGAAAAATTGGATTTATCGGTTGCGGTAATGGTTTGTTCCGATTCTGTTGCTTCAGGTAAAAAAGAAGACAGAGCAGGAAAAGTAATTACAGAGAAAATTAAAAATCTAGGATTAAGCGTATCGAGTTATACGGTAATTCCTGATGAGGTAAGCGATATTCAAGAAACGATAAACAAGTTTTGTGACAACAAAAAAGATTTGGTAATCATCACAGGCGGAACAGGTTTATCCAATAGAGACGTGACTCCGGAAGCAGTGATTCCATTGTTAGACAGAAGAATTCCCGGAATCGAAGAAGCCATTCGTGCTTACGGTCAGGACAGAACACCTTATGCGATGTTGTCACGATCTGTGGTGGGTTTCAAAGGCAATACTTTGATTATGGCTTTGCCGGGTTCAACGGCAGGCGCAAGCGAATCGATGGACGCTGTTTTTCCATCGATATTACATTTATTCAAAATACTAAATGGTTTCAATCACGGAAAATAAAACAATTTCAATGCAGGATACTCACGGCAGAGGTCACAATTACTTGCGCATTTCGATTACAGAACACTGTAATTTGAGATGTACCTATTGTATGCCCGCCGAGGGGATTGCGCTCACGCCAAGAGCGCATCTGATGACTGCGGATGAAATTGTGACAATTGCCCAGACTTTTGTCAATCTTGGTGTTACCAAAATTAGATTAACTGGAGGTGAACCTTTGGTGCGAAGAGATGCCAAACAAATCATTCAACGATTGGGGAAATTAGGCGTTGAGCTGACTTTGACCACCAACGGAATTTTGGTACACGATTTTATAGATACTTTCAAAGAAGCCGGAATCAAAACCCTGAATGTAAGCATCGACAGTCTCCAAAAAGACAAGTTCAACAAAATTACCCGCAGAAATTATTTCGATAAACTTTGGGAAAACTTGGATTTGCTTGACGCCAATGGGTTTCAGGTAAAGCTGAATGTCGTGATGATTAAAGGGTTTAACGAAAATGAAATCATCGATTTTATCGAAATGACCAAAGACAGAAATCTCCAAATTCGTTTCATAGAATTTATGCCTTTTGACGGCAACCAATGGAACAAGGAAAAACTGGTTTCCTATGCAGAAATTATGGCGCAAGTGGAAACTTTTTATTCCAACGAAAAAGTGAAACGCATTCAGGACAAACCCAACGATACATCCAAAAACCACAAAATTGAGTCTTACAAAGGAAGTTTTTCGGTGATTAGTTCGGTTACGAATCCCTTTTGCAGTACCTGCAACCGCATTCGTTTGACGGCAGACGGCAAACTGAAAAACTGTTTGTTTTCGAATTCAGAAACTTCTTTGTTGGATACTTTAAGAGTTGGAGAATCCATCGAACCACTCATTTTTCAAAATATCAAATCGAAACATTTTATGCGTGGCGGAATGGATGATGATGCCAAATTCCAAAACCCGGATTTGTTTTCCCAGAACAGGAGCATGATCAAGATTGGGGGATAAAACAAAGGAGCTTCAAATAGAAACTCCTTAGTTTGTATTAACTTTTAGAATATACTTTATTCCACCAATTCCATCACCTTGCTATCCCCATCAACACTCACTTTAATCAAGTTGTTTTTGGACAAACCTTTGGTGGCGGCATCCCATTTCTTGCCGCTTAAATTCGCAGTAATTTTTAGTTGCTGCAAATCCATTTTATTTTCATTTTTCTTCAATATATCTACGATAAATTTCTCTTCTTCAGATAATTCAATAGTTTGTTTTTTCTCCGGACGCATTTGAGGGAACAATAGCACCTCTTGAATCGAAGCATTGTTGGTCAAATACATAATCAAACGATCCATTCCAATTCCCATTCCAGAGGTTGGAGGCATTCCATATTCCAAAGCTCTTAAGAAATCTTCATCGATAATGCCGTTGGCTTCATCGTCACCTTTTGCAGCCAAACGCATTTGGTCTTCAAAACGTTCTCTTTGGTCAATTGGGTCGTTCAATTCCGAGTAAGCGTTGGCAATTTCTTTACCGCAAACCATCAATTCAAAACGTTCCGTCAAATCTGGATTGTCGCGGTGTTCCTTGCAAAGGGGCGACATTTCTTTTGGATAATCGGTAATGAAAGTGGGTTGGATATAATTTCCTTCGCATTTCGCTCCAAAAATTTCGTCAATCAATTTCCCTTTACCCATCGTTTCGTCCACCTCGATTCCCATTCCTTTGGCAGCTTCGAATAATTCAGCTTCACTTTTGCCAGAAATGTCAAATCCGGTAAAATGTTTGATGGAATCCGTCATCGTCACGCGGGCATAAGGCGCTTTGAAATTGATGGTGTGTTCGCCAAAAGTAACTTCGCTGGTTCCGTTTACGGCAATCGCACAATGCTCCAGCAAACCTTCGGCAAATTCCATCATCCAATTGTAGTCTTTGTAGGCTACATATATTTCCATTGCGGTAAATTCCGGGTTGTGCGTTCTGTCCATTCCTTCGTTGCGGAAGTTTCTGGAAAACTCGTAAACCCCTTCAAATCCACCAACAATCAATCTTTTTAAGTACAATTCGTTGGCAATACGCATATAAAGCGGAATGTCAAGCGAGTTGTGGTGCGTGATAAAAGGTCTCGCCGAAGCACCACCGGGAATGGATTGCAAAACCGGAGTGTCCACTTCAAGATAGCCGGCATCGTTAAAATAACCGCGCATTGCTGTAAACAATTTGGTGCGCTTGATAAAAGTTTCTTTAACTTGCGGGTTCACCGTCAAATCCACGTAACGCATTCTGTAACGCAATTCCGCGTCGTTAAAGGCGTCGTGTACTTTTCCGTCTTCATCCACTTTAGGCAATGGCAACGGACGCAACGTTTTACTCAAGAAAGTAAAACCGCTCACACGAATACATTTCGCACCAACTTGAGTAGTGAATAATTCACCTTCAATACCAATAAAATCGCCCAAATCGGTCAATTTTTTAAAAACCTGGTTGTACAAGGTTTTATCGTCACCTTCACACAAAACATCGCGATTCACGTACAATTGAATACGCCCTTCGCTATCCTGTAACTCAGCAAAACAAGCTTTTCCTTGATCTCTAACGCTCATCAAACGCCCGGCAACAATCACCTTTTTGCCCTCTTCAAAAGACTCCTTGATTTGCTTCGAAGTATGATTTACGGGAAAAAGATTAGCAGGATAAGGGTTGATTCCCAAATTGCGCAAGTTTTGAAGTTTTTCTCTACGGATAATTTCTTGTTCGGATAATGCCATTATAGTCTGATTTTTAAGAGCGCAAAGATAACAAATAGATTGCAGAATTTTGAATGCAGATTTCAGAATTTTCAGGAGCAGAAGCATCGGGCTTTTCAATCAGCAGTTGTCCCGCTGTCCACTATATCTCTTGTGCCGAACACCGGCACAAGAGGATGCCGTTTCCATCGGGGCTAAACGACAACTTTTGGTATTTCATAAACCTTTCCAAATATTCTCAATATCTTATGATGTCATCTGCAAAAAATTGCGAAATCTGCGTAAAAATATTAGTTAACTGATTTTTAAAAGTCTTCGTATCTTTGGAAAAAAATAAAACGATGCAATTATTCAAGAAAGCAGCTTTACTGTTGGTAATCTTAATCACGGTCAGTTGCAATTTTACCGAAAACCTGGATGTAAACCCCAACGGAACCGGAACTTTTTCGCTCGAAATGGACGGTTCGAGTTTTATGGCAATGGCTGGCGACCAAGTTATGGGGAAAATGGACGAGACCAAACAGGTGAAAAACATCGATACCACTTTTG
>JAGNPF010000093.1 GCA_017989775.1 Flavobacterium sp. | reverse complement strand
GCGCAGATGGTACTGCAGTTATGTGGGAGAGTATGTCGTCGCCTTTCTTTTGAAAACCCTTCATCTATCGATGAGGGGTTTTTTGTTTTGAAAAGTTTTTTTGGGTTGTATGGGATCAATCCGGATCCTTTGTTAGTCTAAAAAGGAAGAATTGTACATTTCTCTGAACAAAAAAATCTATATTCTTTACTCCTCTAAATTGACTTCTAAATGCTTTTATTTTCGATAATGCGCAAACGTTTCTGGTTTAACAAATTCTATTTTCCGAAATCAATTTTTTCTATAATTTTCGAATATTGCCTTCCATCGAATTTTCGAACACACAAAGCGTCGCAATTGAAAGTAAAGTTTGGTTTTATTTCCTTGAATGTTTCTTCGGCAATCTTCATTTTTTCACCAAATAGTTTTCGCCCTATACTCATATGGGCATTGACTTGTTTTTTATCAATTGGAAATCTTAGATAAATGTTGATGTTGAAAATTAAACAATCAAGATAAATTTTTGACGAAGCATCTTGTGCTAAATAAAATGCACCAGCATATTCAAATTTTCCCCAAGAATCAAATGTCACATCTTGTGGTGTAAGTGTTTTACAAAATTCCCTGATTTGATTAGCATAGAGTATGAATTCCAAATGAGTTTTAAACTGTAAGATTGAGATATGGGCAGCAGAATTAGCACTGCCATATCCTTTTGGAATACGATTTTTTAATAATTGCTTGTAAGTTTTTATTAAATTTAATTGTTCAGGTGTTGGAAAAAGAACGATTGATATTTCATCTACAGGGTTTTTCATATAGGCGTTAGTTTTTTGCGCAAGGGATAGAAGCAAATTACGATAAAATGCGGGTAGCCCGACCCAATGGGATTGCATATTTCTTTAAAACATTTTTAATGAATATTGACAATCTTTTAGTATTGGACATTCAGGGCATTTTGGTGCTGGCCGACAAATTTCCCTTCCCAAAAATGAAATTGCCATACCAATTTCATTCCAAATTTCCTTTGGCAGCACTTGCATCAATAGTTTTTCGATTTTGTTACCATCTTTGGATTCCGCGATTAATCCAATTTTTGGAGCTACACGGATAACGTGTAAATCGGCGATAATTCCCTCTACGGGAACTTTGGCTTCCCGCATAATGACATTGGCTGATTTTCGTCCAATGCCTTTCAGGACAGTTAAACCGTCCATTGTGAGTGGAATGTTTTCGTCTTTTTGGAGGATTTGGGCAATTTCAATCAACCAATTGGCTTTGGTTCCAAAATTTTGAACTTTAGAAATATGAGGTATTAATGTTTCTACATTCGAAACAGCAAGGTTTTCCATATTGGGATATACTTCAAATAGAGCTGGAGCAATTTTGTTGATGTTGGCATCGGAATCCTGTGCTAAAAGCACAACCATTATCATTAATTGATATAAATTTTGGTAGTTCAGGGGATGTTTTCTCCCTTTGTATTTCGTTAGAATTGGTTGCAATTTTTAGCCCAATCCATTGGTGGTTCAAACAAATTCATAATCAGCTTTTTATTTTTCAAAAAAATCCTTCTAATTTTTCAACCAAGTTGAAAAATTAGAAGGATAAAGTTAAAATAAAAAACAGTAAAACTTTGTTTTGAGATTTACGAATTCTTCCAATATTGGGGATTCGTCTCCGTGGTTCTTTGAAACCAGAAATCTTGTGTTACTTTGTGACCGTCGAGCGTTTTCAGTCTTCGATTGAAAATCCAAATGGTGGGATTGAAAACCATATCGGTTACCGCCACGGTATATAATTGTGGATCTTCTTCGGCTTTTTTCTTTTCTTCTTCGAGTACCACTTCGAAGCCGTTGTGTTCCAAGAGTTGTTTCAAGAAATCTTTTCTGCCTTCGTCAACTCCTTTTTCGACAAAAGTGACTCTTGTTTCGCCGATGCTTCCAAAGGAATGTTTTCCGTCTAATGATGCCATAACTTATTTATTAAAAACGTTGCTTAATTCAAAAATGTAGTCGTACAATGGGCTGTATAATCCCAGAACCAAAATACCCAAAACAGTGATCATCAATCCTAATCTCATATAGATTTTGTTTTTGAAAAATGGAATTGGATCCTCGCTTTTTCGGATGAACATTGCCCTTACCACCAATAAATAATAGTAAAGCGAGATCGTCACGTTGACCACGGCCAAGAACACCAATAGGTAATACCCTTTGCTTGCTGCGGCAGTGAAAAGGAAGAATTTTCCAAAAAATCCTGCCACCGGAGGGATTCCAGCCAAGGAGAAAAGTCCTAGCATCATCACGAGGCTCAAGTTGGGATTGGTCCTGTATAATCCGTTATAATCATCCATGTTTTCCTTGCCTGTTTGCGACGCAATGGCTTGTACCACTCCGAAAGCGGCCAAATTGGAGAATATGTACACCAACACGAAATAAACTACCGTGGCGGTTCCCAATTGAGAGCCGGAAATTAATCCCAACAAGATGAAACCGGCTTGGGCAATGGATGAAAAAGCCAAGAATCTCTTCATATTCTGTTGGCGCAGGGCGAACAAGTTACCAATGAACATCGTGGCAAGCGCTATTCCATAAATGATGTTTTCCCAAATCGGCATCAATGGTTTTAGAACAGTAAACAATATAATCATTAATATGAATGCAGCGGCTCCTTTTGAGATTACCGATAAATAGGAGGCAATCCCGATGGGTGCACCTTCATAGACATCGGCTGTCCAGAAATGGAAGGGAACTAGCGAAATTTTGAATGCCAATCCTGCAAAAAAGAGGATGGAACCCAATATCGTCAAATTGGATGAAGTCAACGCTCCCATAATGGCGTCAAAATAAATCGAACCTGTTGCGGCATACAACAACGAGATTCCAAACAACGAAACTCCCGAAGCCAATCCTGCCGAAAGGATGAATTTTACGCCCGCTTCACTCGAAATTCTTTTGGAAGTTTCCCAAGCGACCAAAGCAGCCACCGGTAAAGTGGATAGCTCTAATCCGATGTAAAACATTAGAAAATCGCCTGCCGAAATCATAAAATACATTCCCAGAAGCGAAGAGAAAAGCAACATAAAAAATTCGGTTCCTTTATTAAGCGGTACCATTTTTTCCTGAATCCAATCGGCTGATTGGAGCAAAACGATGAGTACACCCACGTTTAGTGCATTTTTGAAGAAATGAATCAGTGTGTTGGTGCGAAACATTCCGCCAAATAAACTGCTTTCTTCAATGGCAAAAAAGCCTATGATGGTGTGAATACCAAATAGAAACAAGGCCAAATGTACAATGCTTCCTTTTTTGTCTTTATGTATGAAAATCTCGCCCACAATCAACAATAATAGTATTGCCAAGAGGAAAATTTCTTGTCGCATTGCGATAAAACTGTTCAAATCCATTTTTGTTATTTTATAAATGATTTAATACTCCTTGAATAAATGGTTGGAGACTGTCCATAGTCATATCGCTTAACCAAAGCGGTGCCACACCCATTCCAATCATTGGAACCAATAGCAGCAAAATACCCGTAATTTCGAACCAAGTGGCTTTTGGTAAATCCAAAAATTCTTCGTTTTTGACTTCTCCCATCAACATGATTCCCAGCACGCGAAGGATGTAAACGGCCGTAACCACAATGGCGGAAACCGAAATTACTGTAGCTACTCTATAAAACATTTCTTCGTGTTGAAATGCTCCGACGAAAATGTTCATTTCGGCAATGAAACCACTGAATCCAGGCAATCCCAAAGAGGCTAATCCAGCTATCACGTAAATAACGGAAATAAACGGCATCACTTTCAATAATCCACCTAATTTCGTGATGTCCCGAGTGTGCGTTCTTCCATAAATCATCCCAATCAAGGCAAAGAACAAGGCTGTCATGAATCCGTGGGAAAGTGATTGTAAAATTGCACCGTTCCAAGCAGTTTTGTTCAACATTAACAAAGCAAATAACACCATTCCCAAGTGACTCACGGAGGAATACGCATTGATGTATTTTAAATCGGTTTGTTTCAAAGCTCCAAAAGCGCCATAAATTACTCCTATTGCAGACAAGATGATGAAAAACCAAGACCATTCGATAGCTCCCAAAGGCAATAAAAACATCGCAATTCTGAAAACTCCATAACCTCCCAATTTCATCAAAACTCCTGCGTGTAGCATGGATACGGCCGTTGGTGCCGAAGCGTGACCGTCAGGCGACCAAGTATGGAAAGGAAACAAGGCTCCCAACACGGCAAATCCGATAAATGTCAAAGGGAAAAATAATTTTTGGGCTTCGAAGGGAATATTTACTTTGGCAATTTCCAAAATATTGAAGGTTAAAGCTCCTCCATCGGCATTGGAATTAAAATAAATTCCCAAAACGCCCACCATCAAAACCGCAGAAGCTCCCATCAACATCAAGGTCAACTTCATGGCCGAGTATTCTTTTGGCCCCGAGCCCCAAATTCCAATCAACAAATACATTGGAATCACGGCAATTTCGTAGAAAACCAACATCGTGAACAAATCGATGGAAATGAAGAATCCGTAAACTCCCGTGGCCAAAACCAAGAGGGAAACGAAAAATTCTTTGGGCAAGTCGTCGGTTTTCCAGGAGATAAAAACACCTGCCAAAACCACGATGGTGGTCAACAATATCAAGGCCACCGAAACGCCATCGACGCCAATGGCATAATGAATGTTGAAATTTTCGAACCAAACCATATCTTGGGTAAAAAGCATGACGCTTTTGTCCACGGCTCTTTCTTTTAAATAGGCGAATAGTAGATTGACGGCCATTCCGAGTTGGATGAAGCTTCCAATCATTGAAATGATTCGAGCCTGTTTCAGTCCTTTGGAAAAAACCAAAGCCAAAACCGTGAGTACAGGCACAATTACAAAAAGTGATAAAATATCCATATTAGTTTATTGTTATGTCCATAAATAAATGAAGACCAAGGCGATGATTACGACTCCCGAAACAAAGAACATGGCGTAATCTTGCAATCGGCCAGATTGTACTCCTTTTATTTTTTCGGAAATGACAACCGTTTTGTTTCCAATTCCTTCCATAGTGCCATCCACGTATTTCTTGTCGAATTTGGCAATTGGTGCAGAAACTCTATCGAAAATTATTTTCTTGGTAACGAACATATAGATTTCGTCGAAATAGAATTTATGGTAAGTCCATTTGTACAACATTCCAAAAGCATTGGCAAATCTTTCGGCCAAATCATTTTCTTTTTTGTAGAAAACCCAAGCCAAGATGATTCCGATTAAACCTGTTCCCACAGCTGCTGCAGCCAATGGTAAATTTAAATGTGCTTCGAATGCCACTTTGTCGGCAGTCACGAATTCGCTGAAAGGAATAAATCCTGCCACAATACTCATTAAAGCCAAGAACAATAACGGAAATGCCATCGACATTGGCGATTCGTGAGGCGGATGATGGTATTTGGTTTCTTTGCCCCAAAAGATGCCAAAATAAAGTCGGAACATATAAAAAGCGGTTAATCCTGCCACGAAAAGTCCAACGAAATACAACAGTTGATTTTTTTCGAAAGCGGCGACCAAGATTTCGTCTTTACTCCAAAATCCCGCAAATGGTGGGACTCCGGCTATGGCCAAGGCTGCAATCAGGAACGTAATATTGGTAATCGGCATATACTTGCGCAATCCGCCCATGTCTTTCAAATAATTGCTGTGAACCGCGTGAATCACGGAACCAGCGCCCAAGAATAACAAGGCTTTGAACATGGCGTGGGTGAACAAATGAAACATCGATGCCATATATCCAACGCCTTCGTGACCTTTATAACTGGAAACGCCCAAGGCCAACATCATGTAACCAATTTGCGACATGGTCGAAAAGGCCAAAACTCGTTTAATATCCGTTTGTGTCAGGGCAATTATTGCCGCAAACAAAGAGGAAAAGGCTCCGACATAAGCCACGATATTCAAGGCAAATCCATCTTCGACAAAATAATACATCGGGAATAATCGAGCCACTAAATATACTCCGGCAACAACCATTGTAGCTGCGTGAATCAAGGCTGAAACCGGTGTTGGTCCTTCCATCGCGTCGGGTAACCAAATGTGTAATGGGAACATTGCCGATTTTCCTGCACCTCCCATAAAAATCAGAAGCAAAGCCCAAGTAATTACGGATAATCCCATAAAGGAAGAAGCGCCCCATTGCATCAGCAATCCTTCGCCTTCGGCATTGACTGCGTTTAGAGTTTCAAAATCGAAGGTGCCAGCATAATAGCCCACGATCAAAATACCTATCAAGAAACCGAAATCTGCAAAACGGGTTACGATAAAAGCTTTTTTTGCCGCAGCTACTGCCGAAGTTTTGGTGTAGTAATAACCAATCAATAAATAGGAGGAAACGCCCACCAATTCCCAGAAAATATAGATTTGGAAAAGGTTGGTTGCCAATAC
>JAGNPF010000092.1 GCA_017989775.1 Flavobacterium sp. | reverse complement strand
GAAGTTCCTCCTTCAAGACCGATGTTCATTACTTTCATGACACGAACCATAGCAGCTGTTTTCCAGTCGCCTTCGCCACCAAAACCGTAACCATCAGCCATAAGGCGTTGGGTTGCAATTCCAGGCAATTGTTTCAATTCTCCCAAGTTTTCAAAAGTGTCGGTAAAAGCACCAAAACCACCTTCTTCCAAGAATGCTCTCAAACCTAATTCGATTTTGGCAGCATCCAATAATGATTGTCTTTGCTCTCCACCTTTTTGCAATTTAGGAGCCAAATTGTATGATTCTTCATAAACGGCAACCAAGGCATCTACTTGTGCATCGGTAACCAGTTTCATTTTGTTGATGATGTCAGATGAGTCGTATCCGTTTACAGACATTCCAAAACGAATTTGGGCTTCCACTTTGTCACCATCTGTAACGGCAACTTCGCGCATGTTGTCTCCAAAACGCGCTACTTTCAGGTTTTGCATTTCGTCCCAACCTAAAGCTACTCTAGACCAGTTTCCTAATTTAGTTTGTACTCTTTTGTCTTCCCAGTGTCCAACAACAACTTTACGTTTTTTACGCATTCTAGACATAATGTAACCAAACTCTCTGTCTCCGTGAGCCGATTGGTTCAAGTTCATGAAATCCATGTCGATGGTTCCCCAAGGAATTTCAGCATTGTATTGCGTGTGTAAATGGCATAATGGTTTTTTAAGAATACTTAAACCGTTAATCCACATTTTGGCTGGAGAAAAAGTGTGCATCCAAGCGATGATACCAATACAGTTTTTGTTGGTATTGGCTTCCAAACAAATGTCAGTAATTTCACTTGGTGATTTTGCCACCGATTTGTAAATCACTTTTACAGGAACAGAAGAAGACGCATCAATTCCTTTTGCAATTTCTTGCGAATGTACGGCAACTTGTCTTAAAGTTTCTTCACCATATAAATTTTGGCTTCCTACTACGAACCAAATTTCTTTTTTAGAAATATCTATCATTATTTTATGTTTAATTGTTTAACTGCTTAATTGTTTAATCGATTTTCTGTTTATTGGTTTAACCGATTAATCGTGTTATTGTCCGTAATACGAATCTTTTCCGTGTTTGCGTTCGTAATGTTTTTTGATCAAAGAATCCTTTAATCTCGGGGCATTTGGGTTTATCAACAAAGTTAGATGCGCCATTTCGGCCACAACTTCCAAAACTTTACTGTTGTAAACAGCTTTTGCGGCATTTTTCCCCCAAGCAAATGGGCCGTGATTTCCAATAAGAATCATCTCCACTTCTTCGTAAGAAAGGTTTTTCTCCTTGAAACAATCCAAAATCTGGATTCCGGTATTGTGCTCGTAATTTCCTTCGATAAGTGAGTCGGCCATTGGCGGAGCACAAGGAATATCGGCGGTTAAATGGTCGGCATGCGTGGTTCCAAAAATTGGAATGTCTCTTTGCGCTTGTGCCCAAGCCACGGAATAAGTGGCGTGCGTGTGAGCAACTCCACCAATGTTTGGCCAGTTTTTGTATAAATAAGCGTGCGTTTTCGTGTCAGACGACGGACGCATCGAACCTTCGATGATGTTGTTGTCGAAATCCACGATAACAATGTCTTCCGGTTTCAAATCTTCGTAAGCCACACCGCTAGGTTTGATGGCAAAAACACCATTTTCCCTGTCCACGGCACTCACGTTTCCAAAAGTATAGACCACTAATTTCAAGGCGTTCAGTTCCATGTTGGCCTCGTAGCATTCTTGTTTTAAAGCTGCATATTTTGAACTCATTCTAACTGTTTTATTTTGTTATACTTTCGATGAATTGAGCCAATTCAGAATAGGAATCCATCAATTCTTGATACGTTTCCACTTGGTCTGCTTGCGGGAAATATTCGCTTTCGAAATCGCTTCCCATTTTTTTGCTGGCTTCAATCACGTTTGGATAAATTCCGGCTGCAACGGCTGCGTAAATGGCTGCTCCCAAGGCTGGTGCTTGATCCGAAGCGGCAACTTTAATCGGTTTGTTTAAAACATTTGCCAAAGTCTGCATGATAAATGGTGATTTTCTGGCCACGCCTCCAATACCGATTACGCTGTCAATTCGAACACCTTCTTCTTCAAAACGGTCCACAATTTTCTTGGAACCAAAACAAATAGAATTGATTAAAGCCTTGAAAAGATGAGGTGCTTTTGTTCCCAATGAAATGTTGGAAATGGCACTTTTTAATTCTTGGTTTGCATCTGGAGTTCTACGTCCGTTTACCCAATCCAAGGCAGTAGGAATGCTTTCCGATAATGGAATCGCTTCTGCTTGCTGAGTCAACGTTTTGATGAAATTAGATTCTACTTCCGCTTTTAACTGAGCTTTTTGTTCGTCAGATAATAGAGTAGAAGTATAAACCAAGTTGTCCAACGGCCAAGAAAGTGTGTCTTTGAACCAAGCCAAAACATCACCAAAAGCAGATTGTCCCGCTTCCAAACCGATGTAACCCGGAATCACAGAACCATCAACTTGTCCACAAATTCCTTTCACGGTTTTGCTTCCAACGACTTCTTTTTCGGAAACCAAAATATCGCAAGTTGAGGTTCCCATAACGCGAACCAAAGTGTTTTCGTCAATTTTTGCTCCAACTGCTCCAGAATGGGCATCGAAAGTTCCAACGGCAATTATGGTGTCTGTCGTCAGTCCCAATTTAGTTGCCCATTCTTGGTTCAAGTTTCCGGCAACAACATCGGAAGTATAAGTTTCGTCATATAATTTTCCGCGAAGTGTCGCCAAATACGGATCCAATTTTTCCAAAAATTCCACTGGAGGCAAACCGTTCCAGTCTTCGTGCCACATGGCTTTGTGTCCTGCTGCGCAACGACTTCTTTTGAATGATTTCAAATCTTTGTCGTCAATCAACAAATAGGTCATCAAATCGCAATGTTCCATCCAAGTGTGGGCGGCGTTTTTAACGGCTTCGTCTTCACGAGCCACGTGCAAAATTTTTGCCCAAAACCATTCCGATGAATAAATTCCGCCTTCGTATTTGGTAAAATCTTCTCCACCCCAACTAACAGCCAATTCATTGATTTCGTTGGCTTCGTTTATGGCGGTGTGATCTTTCCACAACACCATCATGGCATTCGGATTGTGTTCAAAACCTGGAGTCAAGGCCAAAGGCGTTCCGTCTTCCGTAACCGGAATTGGCGATGAACCCGTGGTGTCGATACAGATACTTTTTATTTGTGCAGCATCCACTTTTCCGGCAGCAACCACTGCTTTTATGGTAGATTCCAAGCCTTCGATATGATCCAGGGGATGTTGACGAAATTGATTGATTGAGGCGTTGCAATATTCTTTGTTTGCCCATCTTTTGTAATGACAAACATCCGAGGCCAACTCTTGACCGTTCTCGGTATCTATCAAAACGGCACGAACCGAGTCTGATCCGTAGTCTAATCCTATAACGTAATTTTTCATTCTAAATCTTTTAAATGTAGCTACAAATATACTATAAATAATTTATAAGTGTGTAAAAAACACTTAATTTAATTTGGCCTTTAAATTTTTGCCGAAATATCATAAAAACAATTGTTTATGAAAAAACAAACGAATGAATTTATTTCTTTGGGTTATTTTGTTGCGATTAATTCATCTTTAATTTCAAGACTGTCACGGAGTAGGCAGGAAGTTTTATCTGGGCTTTGTTGTTTTTCAGCGTATAAGCACTTTCTGTCGGGCTTTTTTTTTGAAAAATTCAAATGAATTGCCGTCGTCCAATTTCGGGATTCTAATTTGCTTTCTTTTCTATATTGAATTTGAAAACGTTTTGATTTTTAGGGTTCAACAATAGGCCATAAATCAGCATCCCATTGCAATTGTTTGATTTCTAAAATTGGTCTTCCTTTTTGTTTGGCATCATAAGCGTGAAAAACGATATAATCTATTCCATCGAAAGTATAGGTGCTGTTGTGTCCAGCTCCATACCAATTTTGGCTCCCTTGAATCAGTAAACTTCCGCCCCCTTCGGTCAAGGATTTTCCGTCTTTGTCAACATAAGGTCCTGTGATGGTTTTTGATCTTCCAACTACAACTTTATAGGTGCTTTTTTCGCCACGGCAACACAAATCCCAAGATAGAAATTGGTAATAATAACCGTTTTTCTTGAAGATGAAAGGAGCTTCGAGCGCGCCGTCTCCGGGATCACTATCCGCTAATTCAAAACTTCTTTTGCGTTTGGCAATCGTTTGCCATTCTTGGGGTTGGGCGATAGATTTCAAATCGGGATTCAATTTAACCATTTTCAATCCTTCCCAAAAAGAGCCGAAAGCAAGCCATGGTGTGTTGTTTTCGTCGAAAGTCAAGTTGGGATCGATGGCGTTCCAAAGGTCGCGATTGGGTATGGATTGAATGACAATTCCTTGATCGACCCATTGGTATGCGGGGTCTTTCGGGTCTAAAGTGGTATTGGTCGTCACTCCAATCGCCGAAGTGTTTTTGGCGAAAGCCGAAATCGAATAATACAAATAATACGTATTGTCGTGAAACGAAATATCCGGTGCCCAAATATGGTTGTCGAAATTGGGAACTACTTTGTCTGTCCAAACCGGTTTTTCTGGGAATATTTGAGGTTCTTTATTCCAATTTTTCAAATCTTTGGAACTAAAAACGCTGATGCCTCTTCCGGTGCAGTACAAATAATAAGTGTCTTTTTGCTTGATCATCACTGGGTCGTGAACGGTAATGTCCTGAGCCGAAGTCAAAAAAAATGTCAACAGTGTTAGAAAAAAGAAAGGGTTTCTTATTTGTTTGTACAATTTCATAATTGTTTTATTTTTGAATTCCTTCCGAAGTCATGATTACTCTTTTCATTGTTCCATCTGGATTGTAATAGAGTCTGTCCACGCAAACCGAGCGTCTGAAACTGCCTCCGTGGGTTGGGATGCTACCGTTGTGATAAATAAAATAATCTTTTCCTTTAAATTCAATGATTGATTGGTGGTTGGTGTTTGAATTTCCGGCCACTTCATTCAAAATGCCTTTGTATTCCCATGGGCCATTGATGGATTTGCTCATGGCGTATGCAATTTTTTCCGGAAATTGGTAGGCATACGACAAATAATACCACCCTTTTCGTTTGTGAATCCAAGGCGCTTCTGTGAAGTTGGGCAAATCGATGGTTTGGATTGGTTCATCAAATTCGATCATGTTTTCTTTGAGTTTCACGTAATTGCAAACGGTGTTTCCCCAAAACAAATAGGCTTGACCATCGTTGTCAATCATAACGGTTGGGTCGATGTCGTCCCAGCTGATTTTTGTTTTCGTGGTCATGTCATTGGTGATGAGTGCTTTGCCCAAGGCATCTTTGAAAGGCCCTGTTGGACTGTCGGAAACGGCAATACCAATTGATTTTCCATGAATGGTTCCGTGCGAAACGGTCACATACCAATAGAATTTCCCGTTGCGTTCGATTACTTGTGATGCCCAAGCATCTCCTTTGGCCCACGAAAAATCGGCTGGCTTCAATGGCACGGGATGTTCTTGCCAATTTACCATATCCGAAGAGGAGTAGAGCAACCATTCGTTCATTCTGTAGGAGTTCACGTCGTCTGGTGCTTGATCATGTCCCACATAGAGATAGACTTTGTCCTTGTAAACCAAAGCTGCCGGGTCTGCGGTGTATTTGTCCTTGATGATGGGATTGTTGGTGGTTTGGGTCGTTTTTCCAGCATTGGCGGAAGCCGCAGTGCTCTCTGGTTTTGTGATTTTGCAAGACGAAATGAGTGCCAAAAGCGATATGATGGTGAGTGTTTTTTTTATTTTTTAAAGACTTTAGAGTGCTTTGCGGTTTTTATTTTAACAAAATGCTCCTCATGTAAACAAACAAGAAGAGCATTTTTAACTAACTAACTAATTCAATATTAAAAATTCATCAATCATTTTTTTTGCCCCAAACTAGAACGCTTGCAGCGGTAAGTTCCGAATAGGATATGGTTACTCTAGGCATAGGTGATTGCTTGTTGATTGTTTTCTAATTTTTATTTTCCTTCTAAAGTTACAACAGAAAAAGGAGGAATCACGATTTCTAATTTTCCTTTTTTGATTTCGAAACCTTTAAAAACCGTTGGTTGAATTTTTGTTGGATTGTCGAATGTGTTGTGGTCTTGCAATTTGGATGAGGTCAGGATGCTTCCCGTTACTGTTTTGATTCCAAGTTCATTGAGGTCTATTTCTATTTTGTTTGCTTTTTTGGAATCAACATTTACCAATGAAATGTGGGTCAAACCTTTGGCGTCTTTTGAAGCCGAAACGTTTATGGCCGGTAAACTTTTGTCATTGAATGTGTACAATGGCGACTCGAATGTTAGAGGAATCAGCTTGGCGTCTTGGTGTACGGCGTACATTTTCATTACGTGATAGGTAGGTGTCAACAACATTTTTGTTTTGTCGGTAAGAATTAC
>JAGNPF010000090.1 GCA_017989775.1 Flavobacterium sp. | reverse complement strand
CATCCTCATCAACAATACCCATATCAAAAAAAGAAAAATCAGATGCGTATTTATTAATTATGTTGATAAACAAAAAATCTAAAGCTCTAATACTTTCGCCCTTAAGCGAAGTCGCTCCATATTGAGACTTTATGACTCTTTCAGAGCAAAAAAGAGTAATTCCCGCTACAATTTCACCTTCAAAATAAGCATTAATCTGTTTGATGTTTTGGGGAAAATATGATTTCAATTGATGAATCTCTTCCAGCGAATGAACTGGCTTTGCTTTATGTTTCTCTCGCAATCTAGGAATTAGAATTTGATTCCAAAATGAAGTAAAATCTTCTGTTTCTTCTATAGAAATACCTAATTCAGAAACCCTTCTAAAATGTTTCAATTTACTTTTTGAAATTTGAAATGGCTTACTGTAATCAATGACTAAGTTCATACTACGTTTTAGCAAATCCGCTTTTTTTTGAAACAAAAAATAGTGCATTTCATTCGAAGTTCTAGCTTGATAAAAATCAGGAATTAGTTTTAAAACGAAATTTTCTATTTTACACTTCTTTAGAAAATCTATAATCGCATCTAAAATAATTTCAACTAATGCTGCACCGATTTTATCGCCATAAACCAACCCGCCATAAGTCAAACCTTGATGCGAGAAAACTTGATTCTCGACTACATTGGCCGGAAGAACGGCAACCCATTTTTCACCATCCAAAACTATCAAGGAATAATCTTGAAATCGGTCACTATGGTATTCCATAAAATCCCGATGAAACAAGAAAGTGGCATTTTTGGCTTGACCAATAAAGGCATTCCAATTCTCGTAATCGTTTCCTTCGTATAATCTGACGGTGTAATTCTTCACTATTTTGATTTTGACTTTGTGAAAATAAGCATTTTTTATTTATAACTTAAACGGAGGCAAATGCCATTTGAATTTCACCGCCATCAATCGAACCGAAATGATGAATAGAGAGGTTGTAAGATACAAAACATCGGCATCCAAATTTAATTCCCGCAACATAAAAAACACGATTCCACCAAGAATGCAGATTGTGGCATAAATTTCTTCCCTGAAGATAACCGGGATTTCCGTGCACAAAATATCGCGAATCACGCCTCCAAAACAAGCAGTCATGGTTCCCAATGCAATGCAAATAATGGGATGCAAACCAATGTTGATGCCTTTTTCGAGACCTATCAAGGTAAAAACGCCCAGTCCAATCGTGTCGAACAAAAACAAGGATGTTCGCAATCGGTCAAACTTTTTTCTGAAAATAATCGCCAAAATGAATCCAACCACAATCACGTGAACATAGTTCACGTCAAGCATCCAGCCCACCGGCGTCCTCCCAATCATAATGTCTCGCAAAGTCCCCCCTCCTACCGCGGTCGCAAAGGCAATAATGAAAATACCAAAAGGATCCAGCTTTTTATGCATCGCGGTCAATGCACCCGACATGGCAAAGGCCATCGTGCCGATTACCTCTATTAAATGAAACATATTTTTTTGATTTTATTTTTTGGACATCAAGCATTCTTTTTCTTCCTACTTGCTATTTCGTAATTCGTATTTAAAATTACATATTTCGGGTATAAAAATTGTAATCTTTCAAAACGGTTTTGATAAATTCCGCTTGATTGTAAGATTGGTTTTTGATGCCTGTTACCGATTCTATTTTTTTGGACAATTTCCCGATGGTTTCCAAATCACCTTTTGCTTCTGCAATCACGAAAGTGTCCTTGATAATTCGCATATCGTTGTCCGAAAGTTTAATAACCAAAGGATAAACAGGCTGATAGGCATCTCCAATTTCTTCGAGAATGGTATGATCGATCGTTATGTTGTTCTTGAGTGTTATGATGGCCGTTCCCGCCGCCATATCGCCCATACGTTGGGTTTTGCTGCTGACCAACATGGCCACCAACCCGATTAAGCCTCCCATCAAATTATTCTCGACAATCCTGAAAAGCCAGCGAATGAGGTAATCGCCAAAACCGGCTTGATAACCGTCAATTTTCACGACTTTAATTTTTATCAACTTTTTCCCGATGGTTTGTCCTTCAAAAATACTTTCCAGCGTTACCGAATAAATCATGACCGGAAAGAAAAACAGTATCAGGAGAGCCATTCTGGACCACATATCTACCCTGCTCAACACATTCGAGAATCCCAACAAGTTAAAAAAGACGTAAGCAACAACGATAACATAAGCCATTTTGATGAAAAAATCCAGCAAACTGGCCAGCATTCGCTCGCCTACCGATGCGGCCTTAAAATTTATTGTAACATTTTGTGTTGTATTTATGGATAATTCTGACATAATTCCTATTTTAGCACTCGATGAGAGAAATTGCATTTATAAAAGCGAACAAGAACAAATGGCTTGAATTTGAGCAAGCTATTTTTGGTAAAGCTAAAAAAAATCCTGATGAAATGGCAAATTTATACATTCAATTGATGAATGATTTGTCTTATGCCCAAACGTATTATGCCAAAAGCAAAACGGTGGTTTACTTAAATTATTTAGCTTCACAGATTTACCAAAAAATTTACAAGACCAAACGAACCGAAAGCAATCGATTGGTGTATTTCTTCAAAACCGAGGTTCCGCTCATCGTTTACGACTATCGCAGGTATTTGGTTTATGCTTTCGTGCTTTTCTTTGCCACTGTTTTTCTCGGAGCCATTTCTGCAAGATACGATGCTGATTTTGTCCGATTAATCCTTGGCGATGGCTATGTCAACGAAACTTTGGAAAACATCAAGGATGGAAATCCGGTGGCCATTTATAAATCGGGAAGCAATTGGGGGAGTTTCATCGGCATCACTTTCAACAATTTGAAAGTTGGGATGATGTGCTACATCTTTGGAATTTTTGGAGGCATTGGCACTTTTTATATTTCCCTGCAAAACGCCATCATGCTGGGTTCGTTCCAATATTTTTTCTTCCAACAAGGCGTTTTTTGGAAAAGCGTTCGAGGCATCTGGATTCACGGTTCGATGGAGATTTTCAGCATCGTGATCGAAACTGCCGCGGGTTACATTCTGGGAGCTTCCATCTTGTTTCCCAAAACCTATTCGAGAATGAATTCCTTTAAAATTGGGTTCAAAAACAGTTTCAAAATATTCTTGAGCACCGTTCCTTTTACCATTGCAGCGGGATTTCTGGAAGGTTTCATCACCCGATATTCCATTGACATGCCCAACTGGCTGAGCAGTTTCATCATCCTGTTTACCTTGGCCATCATTTCTTTTTATTACCTGATTTATCCTTTTATTGTTCACAAAAAAACACCTCAACCCTAATGTTCGAACTCTACAAAAAGCGCGATTTAAGCGCCAATTTCTCCGACACGATTGCTTTTTTCAAAACTTTTGGAAAACATTATTTCAAAAACTACTTCATCATCAACGGCATATTCCTGATGGTGTTGGTCGTCTTGATTTATTTCATTTCCAAAATATATATGGAAGTCCTTTTCTCGGGAATATCAAATGCCCAAAACAACCCCAACTACCTGATGGCCTATTTCAACAACAATATGGCCCTGATTGTTGGAGGTTTCGTCATCACGTTTTTGCTCATTGTCATTTTGTCGATGCTCAACATCAGTTATCCCATAATTTACTTGAAACTAGTGGAAAAAAACGATAATGCTTTTTCAATGCAGGAAATCAGTTCTGGACTCAAGAACAATATCGGAAAAATGATCGTGTTCTTGTTGGGATGTATGTTCGTCATACTACCACTGGCCTTCATCGTTTTTGGCGTGCTTGCTTTCCTTTGTTTGATACTCATCGGGATTCCGTTGATTATTATTGTAGGTTCGGCCTTTATGTCTTGGATTACTTTATCTTACTACGAATATATCCTGAAAGATGTTGGCTATTTCACTGCTTTGTCCAATGGGTTTGGGCTTGTAAAACAAAAATTTTGGGTGATTGTCGGCACCACCTTCCTGATGATGCTCCTGGTGCAAATCATTCAAGGATTCATCACGATGATTCCTTATGTAATCAGCCTTATTTGGATGTTTGTTTCCACCCAAAACCTGCAAGAACCCGCTTCGCAAACCGACACTTTTTCGACAATGGGAATCCTGTTTGCCGTGATAATGGTATTTTCGGTCTTGTTGAGTTACGTTTTCAATAATTTTATTTTGGTCAATCAGGGACTCATTTATTATGGCTTGCAGGAAGAAAACGAAAACAATGCCACCAAAAGTCAAATCGATTTAATAGGCTCCGACTTTGAATAAACTAATTATACTTATTCTTTTTTTCTTTTGTTCCAATATTGGAGCACAAGATTCATTGGTTGTAGCCAAAAAAGAAAAAATCGTTTTTACTGAAAAAGACGTTTTGGTCGATTCTTCTTTTGTCGAAGTGAAACCTTTTGCCGAAAATTTCAAAAGGAAATACACCGACGAGGCATTTGTCTATGAATTCAAGACGCCCGAAAAAAATGCCTGGGATCGTTTCAAGGAATGGTTGGCCAATGTTTTCAAAAACATATTCGAATTTACGGATGGAAAATCAGCGACAAATTTTGTGGATATTTTACTCAAAGTTATCGCAATTTCGATTGTGGTTTTTGTCATTTATTTAATCGCAAAAGCCATAATGAACAAGGAAGGCCAATGGATTTTTGGTCAAAATTCCGATAGAAAAATTATCAATTATGACGAAATCGAGAAAAACCTTCATCTGGTGGATTTCGAAAAACTCATTCAAAAAAGTTTGGAATCTGGCGAAAATCGATTGACAATCCGCTATTATTATCTTTGGTTGCTCAAGAAAATGTCCGAAAAACAAATCATCGAATGGGATGTCGAAAAAACCAACTCGGATTATCTGTATGAAATAAAAAACGAAGCCCAAAAGGAGGATTTTGCCTATTTGTCCTATCTGTACAACAATATTTGGTATGGCGAATTCGAATTGGACGAAGAAACTTTTGCCAAAGCCAGAAACGCTTTCGAAAAATCAATAAAAAAAATCAACAATGGATAAAACGCTGAAAATCTACATCGCCCTTTTGGTGTTGCTCATAGCGGCTATTGTTGTAATCGACAGCAATCGCCCGAAACCCATTGATTGGACACCCACTTTTTCTCTCAATGACCGAATTCCTTACGGAATGTATGTTTTCGACCAAGAAATTGGCTCGCTTTTGAAAGGTCAAAAAATCAGGAAATTCAACACGACACCTTATGAATATTTGGACAGCAAATTTGACTATGACACGCTCGTGAACGATTATCGAATCAAAGGGACTTTTCTCAGCATTTCCAAAATGGCCAATTTTGACAATGAATCGATTACCGAAATTTGTTCGTTTGTGCAATTCGGAAACAATGCTTTCATCAGCTCCGAAATGATTCCGAATGCCTTGTTGGACAGTTTGAACCTGAAAATGGACAGCGAATACAACTACTCGGACAGCATCTACAATTGGGTCGCCAACAAAAAATTGGGCAACCAAAAATACAAAATCACCGAAGGCGTCAACAACAATTATTTCTCCAAAATCGACACGCTCAACACCACCGTTTTGGGCTATCAAAACGGCGACAGCACGAGAGTCAATTTCATAAAAGTCAATTATAAAACGGGGGCTTTTTATTTGCACACCCAACCCGTGGCGTTCACCAATTTTCATTTATTGAAAGGCAATCACCACGAATATGCCGAAAAAGTCCTGTCCTACATCCCCGAAGGAAAAGTGTTTTGGCACATCAAAGACCAAACCGGAGAAGTGATTTCCGACTCGCCAATGCGGTATGTTTTGAGCCAACCCGCACTGAAATGGGCTTGGTACATTTTCTTGATCGGGATGCTGGTCTTTATGTTTTTCAACGCCAAACGCAAACAAAGAGTCGTCCCAATAATCAAACCGCTGGCCAACACCACGGTCGATTTCACGAAAACTATCGGCAATTTGTATTATCAGGAAGGGGATCACAACAACATCATCGACAAAAAAATCATCTATTTTCTCGAAAAAGTCCGCAACGAATACTTGATGGAAACCCATAAACTCGACGACGATTTCGTGAAAAAACTGCATCATAAATCAGGAAAAAAACTGGAGGACATTCAAAACGTGGTCTCGTTGATAACCGCCTATCGAAAAAATAATTATCTGAGCATTGAAGATGATTTGCTGCAAATTAATAATGCGATAGAAAAAGTAATGAATTAAATAAAAAAATCAGCCACAAATTACACAAATTAGCACAAATTTTATTTACACCTAAATAGGAATTTGTGTAATTCAAAACGACGAAAAATTAGTGTAAATTAGTGCGATTCGTGGCTAAAAAAACAAAAATATATGGAAGAAATAACCAACCCTGAAAATCCAAACGAAAACGTAAATTTTCAATCTCGAATTAATTTGGAACCGCTTTTGCAAAGCATCAATACCATCAAACAGGAACTGGGAACCGTCATCGTGGGCCAGAACAAAAT
>JAGNPF010000091.1 GCA_017989775.1 Flavobacterium sp. | reverse complement strand
AAATGGGTTCTCTGCTTATTTAATCAAATCAAAACTTCTCTTCACGAAAGCCGTCAATTCTTCGCCTTTCAACAGGTTTTGGGATAATTTGGCCAAGTCCAAAGCTTGTCTTACCAAACTTTCTTGGGTTGTTTTGTCTTCAGTGTTCAAGATATTGGAAGCCAAATCAGAGTTGGTGTTTACCACCAAATTGTACATTTCCGGCATATTGCCCATTCCGAACATTCCGCCACCGCCAGATTGACTCATTTCTTTCATGCGACGCATAAATTCAGGTTGCGTGATGATGAAAGGAGCCGCATTGCTGTCTAAAGCTTCCAATTGCACGGTGTAGGCTTTAGGAATATAAGTTTCCAATGAAGTTTTCAAGCTTTCTTTTTCGGTATCGGACAATTTGGAAATGGCGTTTTCCTCTTTCTTGATCAAATTGTCGATATGGTCTGAATCGACGCGAACGAAAGTCAAATCTTTGTTGTCGCCTTCGATTTTTTGGATTAAATGCGAGATAATTGGCGAATCCAAAAGCAATACCTCGTATCCTTTGTCTTTGGCAATTTCGATATAAGAGTGTTGTGCTTCCTTGTTTCCGGCATAAAGCACCACCAATTTTCCGTCTTTGTCGGTTTGGTTTTCCTTCAAGTTTTCTTTCAATTCGTCCAAAGTGAAGTATTTGTCGTCCACCGTTGGGTACAAAACGAAAGCACCTGCTTTTTCGTAGAATTTCTCTTCAGAAAGCATTCCGTATTCCAAAACGATTTTGATGTCGTTCCATTTTTGTTCAAAATCTTCACGATTTTCGGTGAACAACGATTTCAATTTATCGGCAACTTTACGAGTGATGTAGTTCGAAATTTTCTTCACGGCACCATCGGCTTGCAAACCGGAACGAGAAACGTTCAACGGGATGTCCGGAGAATCAATCACACCTTTCAGCATCGTCAAGAATTCAGGCACGATTCCTTCCACGTTGTCGGTCACGTAAACTTGGTTTTGGTACAATTGGATTTTGTCTTTTTGGATTTGTAAATCAGAACCCAATTTTGGGAAATACAAAATACCGGTCAAGTTGAATGGATAATCCACGTTCAAATGAATGTGAAATAACGGCTCTTCAAATTGCATTGGATACAATTCGTGGTAGAATTTTTTGTAATCTTCATCAGCCAATTCCGTTGGTTGTTTCGTCCAAGCCGGATTCGGGTTGTTGATGATGTTGTCAACTTCAATGGTTTCGTTTACGTATTCTTCGGGAGCGTCTTCCGGTTTTGGAAGGGTTTCAGTTTTGGTTCCAAATTTAATTGGAATAGGCATAAATTTGTTGTAACGGTTCAACAATTCCCTGATTTTGAACTCTTCCAAGAATTCCAACGAATCTTCGGCGATATGCAAAATGATTTCGGTTCCACGAGTGGTTTTGTCGGCTGGTTCCAAAGTGAATTCTGGACTTCCGTCACAAATCCAGTGGGCTGCCGGTTCGTCTTTGTATGATTTGGTAATAATTTCAACTTTGGAAGCCACCATAAAAGCAGAGTAAAATCCAAGACCAAAATGACCAATGATTCCGGAATCTTTGGCAGAATCCTTGTATTTTTCCAAAAATTCTTCGGCACCCGAGAAAGCAATTTGGTTGATGTATTTCTCCACTTCGTCGGCAGTCATACCAATACCTTGGTCAATGATGTGCAGTTTTTTGCCTTCTTTGTCGATTTTTACTTCCAGGATTGGGTTGCCGTATTCCACTTTGGCTTCGCCAATGCTGGTTAAATGTTTTAATTTTAGGGTAGCATCTGTTCCATTCGAAATCAATTCACGCAGGAATATTTCGTGATCGCTGTACAAGAATTTCTTGATTAAGGGGAAGATGTTCTCTACCGAAACGTTAATTTGTCCAGTTGCCATATTTTTTTGTTTTTATTAAGTTTTACAATTGACTTTTTTTTCTTCAAATAAGATACCAATTGCAGTTAAAGTGACAAATTGTCGGAAACGTTAATTTTGATACAAAAAGCTTTAATTTTGAAATATTTTCTGGGAGCTTCATTGTATCTTTGTGTCAAGTTTAATCTTAAAAAGACTATAAAATGAAAAAAATAATTGCATTGATGATAGTGGCTGTTTTGCTTTTTGCATGCAAGTCCACGTCGGTAACAAGTACCAAATTAGACAGAAGTTCGCAAGTTAGCATCAAAGGGAATTGGGTTATTACCAATATTACTACTCCTGGTTCTAATTATATTGCAATAAATTCTTTCCAAATTGCAGATTCAAAATGTTTTATTGGAAGTACTTGGAATTTTATTTCTAATAACAATAAAGGAAGTATGAATTTGACAAAATCGGATTGTCCTGCTTTTAGTTCTCCAATTGTTTGGAGTGTTAACAAAGAATCTCAATTTGTTTTAAAAATATTGGATGCTGGCGAAAAAGCAAAAAAAGTAAGAGATGGATATGTTTTGCGTTTAGCTAATCAGACAGAGACTTCTTTTCAATTAATAGACAATGTAAATATTGCTGGTCAAAATAAAGAGGTTATTTATCAATTCGAAAAAACAAACTAAAATTAAAATCATTATGAAAAAAATATCTATTCTAGGAATAAGCAGTTTATTTTTATTGGCTACCCTTTTTACAAGTTGCACTTCATTGCAAAATGCAAATAACACCCAAAAAGGAGCCGGGATTGGAGCTACAACCGGAGCCATTATTGGCGCCATAATCGGGAACAATTCAAAAATTGGAACAGCTGGTGGAGCACTTATTGGAGCTGCAGTTGGTGGAGGAACAGGAGCTTTGATTGGGAATAAAATGGACAAACAAGCCAGAGAAATTGACCAAGCCTTGCCAGGAGCGGATGTTGAGAGAGTAGGCGAGGGAATTCGTCTGGTTTTGAACGAAAATGCGGTGCGTTTTGACACGGGTAAAGCAACATTGACTACTGCTGCAAAAGCTAATTTAGATAAATTAGTTCCTGTTTTTAAAGAATATGCTGATACCAATATCGAAATTTATGGCTACACCGACATTACCGGAAGTCCAGAATTTAATTTGACTCTTTCCCAAAAAAGAGCCGAATCGGTTAGAACGTATCTGGCTTCAAAAGGGTTGCTTAACAGCCGTTTTAAAACAACCGGTTTAGGAATTGCCGATCCAATTGCATCCAACGAGACTGCCGAAGGAAGAGCTCAAAACCGTCGTGTGGAATTCGCCATTTTGGCTAATGAAAAAATGGTGCAAGATGCCAAAAAAGAAGCCGGTCAATAAAAATCTCGATTGTTAAATACACAGAAAGCTGTTTCGTTATGAAGCAGCTTTTTTTGTTTTAGAATTATTCCGTATATTTGAGTTTTAAAACTTTTTCAAAAATGGAAAATCCAAAGAAACGTTCGATTGATGAAAAACAGGATGCTGTTCAGGAACCTGCAACGGATTATAAAATAACTTTTACAGAAAAACTAGATCCAAGAAATACTGATGAACAAGAAACTTTGTTGCAAAAATTGTTGGCAATAGGTTTGGAACAGAGCAAAATGGGTGTAGGGATTTCTAACGAAGAAATGAAAAGGAGAACCAAATTAAGATATCCTTTTTTGAAATGATTTATAAAATAGAATGGAAAGCAGTTGCAACGCATAGTTATTTCAACGAAATAGATTTTATTTTGTCAAAATGGAATGAAGTCGAAGTTCAGAAATTTGAAGATTTAGTTTATGATTTTCTGGCAACATTATCCAAAACTCCTGAAATGGGAATTTACAACTCAAAAAATAATTGTTATTCATTGGTAATTTCAAAACAGACTACTTTGTATTATAAAATCATTGAAGAGAAATCCCAAATCGACTTAATTTTGTTTTGGAATAACAAACAAAACCCTGACGACTTAACCAAGTTGCTATATTAATCCCTACAATGCAACTATCGGTCATCATCCTTAATTACAACGTGCGCTACTTCTTGGAGCTTTGTGTTCTGAGTGTCCAAAATGCCATACAAAACCTCGATGCCGAAATTATTGTCATCGACAACAATTCCCAAGACGACAGTTGCGAGATGATGAAAAAGCGTTTTCCGAACGTGAAACTCATCGAAAACAAGGAAAATTCAGGTTTCCCGAAAGGAAACAACATTGGTGTTGCCCTAGCCCAAGGCGACTATATTTGCATCCTCAATCCCGATACGGTTGTCGCCGAAGATACTTTTACGAAAGTGTTGGCTTTCGCCAAAGAACAAAAAGACTTGGGAATCGTGGGCGTGAAACTCATCGATGGAACGGGAAATTTTCTTCCGGAATGCAAGCGTGGAACTCCGACGCCGTTAGTGGCTTTTACCAAAATCACGGGTTTGTATAAAATTTTTCCAAAGACATTCGGGAAATATTACGCCCAACATTTATCGGAAAACGAAACTGGAAAAGTAGAGATTCTCGTTGGTGCTTTTATGCTGATGAAACGAGAATTGTACACTGAAATAGGTGGTTTCGACGAAAATTGTTTCATGTATTCCGACGATATCGATTTGTCGTACATGGCTTTGCAAAAAGGAAAATCGAATTATTATTTCCACGAAACTACGGTCATTCATTATAAAGGAGAAAGCACCGTGAAAGACGGAACTTATATGAAGCGATTCCGGGAAGCGATGAATTTTTTCTACAAGAAACATTTCAAAGTTTCCTTGTTGTTTTCGGTTTTTATGGAAATGGGAATCGTCTTTTTTTCGTTCGTGAAAAGGTTTCAAGGAAAACCAAAACCGAAGTTGGAACCGGAAATGTATATTTTGGTTTCCGACAATGAAATTTTGGCGCAAAAAATCGAAAAACAATTGAATCGAAAGGTTCAACTCCAGAAAAAAGAACAGTCATTTTCGAAAAGCAGCAAAACGGAAATTATTTTTGATCAAAATTATCTCAATTTCAAAGACATAATCCAAACTTTGGAAGCTAATAAAAACAAGGATTATACCTTTAAAATCCTTCCGAAATCTTCCAGTTTCATGATTGGAAGCAACAGCAGTTTCGACCGAGGAGAAATTGTACAAATCGCGTATTTTTGAATTTGTCTAAATTTGCGCAATTCGTGCCTAAAACTAAAATTAATCACTAATTTTGTGCTCGTAAAATTACAATTACCCTTTTGGGAAACACTATGGCAAGATTTGAATTAAAGCTTCCAAAAATGGGAGAAAGCGTAGCAGAAGCAACCATTACCAATTGGTTGAAACAAGTGGGCGACAAAATTGAAGCCGATGAAGTTGTGCTCGAAATTGCAACGGACAAAGTCGATAGCGAAGTGCCCAGCGAGGTTTCGGGTGTTTTGGTGGAACAATTGTTTGCAAAAGATGATATTGTACAAGTTGGGCAAACCTTTGCCATCATTGAAACCGAAGCCGATTCGGATTCGATAACCACAACGCATGAAGTTGCTGCTCCGGTTGAAGCCGATGCCATTGAAAAAAGCATTGAAGTGGCCAAAGAAATAATTGCCGCACCAACCAATTTTTCGGATTCCGAAAAGTTTTTTTCGCCATTAGTCAAAAACATAGCCAAAGAAGAAGGTATTTCTCTTGCCGAATTGGAAAGTATTTCGGGTTCGGGAAAAGATGGAAGGGTGACCAAAGAAGATGTTTTGAAATTTGTCGGAAGCAGAAAGCCGGGAGTTGAAAGCGTTAATCCTGTTGTAGAGACTAAAACTTTAAGCCCAAAACCTATTGTTCAACAAACAGCAGCGCCAGTTTCCGTAAACGGAGGCGACGAAATCATCGAAATGGACAGAATGCGCAAGCTGATTTCGGGTTATATGGTGGCTTCGGTGCAAACTTCGGCACATGTGCAGTCGTTTATCGAAGTCGATGTGACCAATATCGTGAAATGGAGGGAAAAAGTAAAAACCGCTTTCGAAAAAAGAGAAGGCGAAAAATTGACTTACACACCCATTTTTATGGAAGCTGTGGCCAAAGCCTTGAAAGATTATCCAATGATGAACATTGCCGTAGATGGTGATTTTATCATCAAAAGAAAAAATATAAACTTGGGAATGGCAGCGTCATTGCCCAACGGAAATTTAATCGTTCCAGTAATAAAAAATGCAGATCAATTGAACTTGGTGGGAATGGCCAAAGCCGTGAATGATCTTGGAAGCCGTGCCAAATCTGGAAAATTAAAACCAGATGATACTCAGGGTGGGACTTATACCGTGACGAATGTGGGGTCTTTTGGCAGTGTTTTCGGAACGCCCATCATCAACCAACCACAAGTGGGGATTTTGGCTTTGGGTGCCATCCGAAAAGTGCCTGCGGTTATTGAAACACCGGAAGGAGATTTTATCGGCATTCGCAAAAAAATGTTCCTTTCCCACAGTTATGACCATCGCGTGGTTGATGTTGCCTTGGGCGGAATGTTCGTGAAACGCGTGGCCGAATACCTGGAAGCATTTGATTTGGATAGTGATTTTTAGGATATAATCTGAAC
>JAGNPF010000089.1 GCA_017989775.1 Flavobacterium sp. | reverse complement strand
CAATATGAATTGAATCCCACTTTTTTTGGACTTCGGTATTTCACCATGCCGGGAGGGCCTTCTGGCGGCGGAACGGAAATCCCCGGAGGAACAATACTGACAACACCCGGAACAACAACTGTTTACACCTATTTCAACTCGACAGACGTTAGCAATCCCTGCATTCTGGAAGGCCAATTCAACATAACGATAAACGTGACACCCACAATCGCTCCCATTGCCAATGCTTTTGATTGCGTCTCCTATAATTTGCCGCCATTGGCTGTTGGCAATTATTATACTTTTGATGCTGCAACGGGCATATATACCCCAGCCGTTTCGCCCATAACGACCACTACAACACTGCATGTTTTTGCCACCAACAACGGCTGCAGAACCCCCGACACCATTTTTACGGTTTACATCAACAGCCTGGGATTGACCAACATAAACGATTGTGTTTCCTATAATCTTCCTCCTGCACCCGTTGGCGAATACCGAGATGCTCCAAATGGAGGCGGAAACATCATTACTCCGGGAGTCATTTCGCAAACCACCACGGTATATACTTATGTTCCCGGAGCCGGAACACCCAATTGTACGGATGATGATTTTTTCACCATCACGATAAACGCCCCGTTTCTTGGCAATCCTGTAGATGCAACTACTTGTGACAGTTTCCTGCTGCCTGTTGAAGTGGATGGTGGCGAATACTATACGATGCCAGGAGGCCCAGTAACTCCCGGAAACACAAAATTGACTCCAAATGTGGACAGCATAACTACCACAACAACACTGTATATTTACAAACCATCGGTGACAAGCCCGGGCTGCTATAATGAAAAACCTTGGCTGATTACCATTAATCAAAAACCAGCCATAGATTCCCGAGCCAATGTGGAACAATGTACTTCCTATGTTTTGACTCCGCTGTCCAACGGAAATTATTATGACGACCCCAATGGTGTAAACCCGTTGGCTGCGGGAACCGTCATTAACGCCAACGACAGGATTTATATTTATGCGGCACATCCCAACGACCCTTTTTGTTACTCGGAAAACTTTTTTGACATTTCCATAAATGGTGTCGAGGCTGATCCAATTCCCACACAATTATCGTATTGCGACAGTTTTACTTTTCCGCCATTACCTACCGCCAACAATTTTTATTATGACGCTCCGGGAGGTCCTTTGGGTGGTGGAAACAGAATACCGGTGGGCACCACGGTAACACCTGCAACGGTTTTGCCAACCTACTACATTTATTACGAAACAGGCGACCGATTGAATTGCAGCGACGAAAACCCCTTCAGCATCACCATTGCCCCAAGACCCGTTGCCAATCCAGTCAATCCTTTGGCAAACTGCGATACATTTGGTGCAAACGACGGTATCGCACAATTCGACTTGAGCGATTTATCCATTAGAACTCAAGCCTTGAACGGACAAACACCCGATACTGATTTTACGCTCAGTTTTTATAATTCCTTGGCTGAAGCCAATGACATCAACGCCGTTCCAATTCCAAATCCTTCCACTTATCAAAATGACAATCCGTTTTCGGACAGTGTTTGGATTCGGGTTGCCAACAATACCATAACCTATTCCTGTTTTGATGTTGTCGAATTACGATTGGTTGTAAACCCATTGCCAAACCCGCAACTGGATGCGGAATATTTCATTTGTGAAGACTATCAAACCGGGACTTTATTGAATCCGGCAACCTTGAACACGGGAATTTCTGGAGCCAATTATTTGTTTGAATGGACATTGGACGGAAATCCTTATGGCGGCAACACGGCATCGATCACGACCAGCCAAATTGGTGATTATGCGGTTACAATAACAAACACGACGACATCTTGCGTAAATACCGCCATTACCAAAGTCTCCAAATACGCGCCCTATCTTGAAATCACGTACAGCGATGCCTTCGAAAACTCGACTTTTATCACGGTAAATGTTTTGGGTGTGGGTTCCGGGAATTATGAATACAAACTGGATGATTTTCCGTATCAGGACAGCAATCAATATACGAATGTAAAACCGGGAGAGCATGTTGTTTCGGTCAGGGACAAGGACGGACATTGCAACCCAGCCCCCATCAATGCCGTAATCATCAACTACCCCAAATTTTTTACTCCCAACGGTGACGGCTATAACGAAACCTGGAACATTCCCCATTTGTTGTCCACCAATCCCAATGCGCCCATATTCATTTTTGACCGCTACGGTAAATTCCTCAAGGAAATCACGCCGGCAACTGGCGGCTGGAACGGAACCTACAACGGACAACCTTTGCCTGCCACCGATTATTGGTTTACGGTAAATTATGATGAAAAAGGGAACTCAAAAGTGTTCAAGTCGCATTTTAGTTTGAAGAGATAGTTGAGAGCTGGGAGCTGGAAGTTGGGAGCAGAAAAAGCAAAAACGCCTTGAAAAATGAAGACGTTTTTGCTTTTTTTACATAGATATTTAACACTCTTAATCTTAAATCTATTTATCTCCTAGATTTAAAATAATTTGCCAAATTTTCGCAACCCGATAAATCAGCACTAAACTCTGGAAATTGTGCCGAGACCTTTTTTGAATTACCATATTCATTTGCTTCGGCATAATCCATCATTCGTAAACAAAGCGCCTTGAATTTATCGGTTTTGGTAGTTTGATAAGCCAATTTATAATAAGCCAAAGCCTTGATTTTGTTTCTATACTCAATCTCGTCAATGTAGGATTCCTTTTCATAGTCTTGCCCATAATAAGACGAACTGCTGGAATATCGGCGCATCATCCACGAATTGCCGTAATCGGACATATTGTAATAGCAATTGGCCAAAAGAAAATAGTAGTAATCCCGATCTTTGGTTTTCGGATTGTAGGCCAGATTGATGTATTTTATCAAATGTTCGGTCACGGAAAGCTTGTTCACGATGAATTTTTCCTTGTGATCAACAAAGTCCTCGGTATATTTGAAATCGTAAAACGGATTTTGGTCAAAAGTATAATCGTCGCCATAATTTCCTCTTTCCCAAGCGTTGTAGTTGTCTTCCCAATAGTTGTTGTCCAAGGATTTGAAAGTGACAAAAGCCTTGTCCAAATTATTTTCCCGAATGTATTTGGTTCCCAACAAATCGGTCAAATAATCTTTGTCCTTCTGCAATTTGGCATAAATAGTTTTTTGAAATTCCGTTGTAAAATCGCCTTTCATTTTATCCACAATAGTTTGCAAATCCTTGGCTGCATACACAAAATCCAAATAGTCAAAATAGGTGTAAAACACTTTTAAATTCCCTGATGTTTGGATGCGATTGTCCATCCATTCCACATCATCGGCATCATAGGAATAATTGTTTTCCAATAACGAAATCAAGGCAATTCCATCGGTAATATTGTCTTTGAATTCCAATTCTCTTCCCAAGGCAAAAATAAAACGCTCATCATCTTTGCATTTCAAAATCGTGTTTTGAATTTCGGTTTTAATAACGGCTTTTCCATCTTCCTGATTAGCGGTGATACAAAGTGCTTTTATTTTCTCTATTTCTTCCAAAGAACCATCGGTTTTGTGTGCTTTTTCAAATGATGCAATCTGTTGCAAACAATCATTAAAATTTCGGGTGATAAATAGCAAATTGATTTGGGCAGCTTGCCAAACTATCGGATTCTCCGTTCTTTTGATTTCAATTGAATTGATAAAATCCAAAACCTCTTTGGCATACAAACGATCTTTTTCGGAACGAGTTCTCAAAGTTTCGGTGGTAATTTTATCTTCTCCGCTCCAATCAAATTCCAATGATGGCAAATAATTGGTATAATACGGCGTATAAACCCAATCCTCGATTTTATTGATTTCCCGCAACAGCAAGAAACCCAGAATTTCAGATTTTGGATTGTTCTTGTAAATTTCTTTCAAGTAGTCTAAAGTCTTGTCCACTTTTTGGATAGAAGCATACCCATACACATTGGCAATTTCGGTTTTGTTTTTGGCTTGTTGCAAAGCTTCAGAAATTTTAAATCCCTCGTGGAAATAGTAATAACTAGCATATGTTTTTTCTGGGCAATTTGCCATCAAGTTCGCCGCATTGATCATAACATCGGCACCAGATTGGGTAAATGTGTAAAAATATAAACTCCAATTGTAGAGGTAATCTTTTTTGCCCGTATTAAAATTGCTCTCAAAAACAGTTTTCAAAACCTCCTTATTTTGTGAATAATACGCCAAGCGAATCGTCAAAAAAGCATATTTTCGTTTGAAGTACAGATTATGTTCTTTTAGGGTAGTTTGAACTAATTTATTCAACAAAACACTTCTGTATTTGGTATTGACAACCTCATTTCTTTCCCAAGTATCATCCTCAATCACATTGTTTACAGCCTCGCAATTTTTTGCCATTTTCAAATACCCAATCGCATCGGTTTTTTTGTTTTGATACAAATATTGGATAAATTCGTTACCACTTTTGGGATGGATATCCGTTAGTGTCAAATTGTTGTTAAAATCCCCGATGGCTTCGATGCTTACTTTTTTGTTGGCAAAATTGTACCAATCAAAGATATTCGCCTCCACATTCGTTTTGTAGTTATTGGGATTGCGAGCATCATCGTATCCCCACAAATTGGCATTGTAATAAAAAGCCATATAATGGGAATAACTGAAATATTCGGGTTTGAGCAAGCAATACCGAATATCTTCACCATAAGGAGAATAACCACAAGCCAGACTTTTGAAACTACTTGCTAAAAGAACTGTAAAAACTAGAAATTTCTTCATCGCTGTATTTTTTGAAAGTACTGTCATCTAAATGAAACAAGGAAATGGTCGTGTTTTTGTCCAATTCGACATTCTTTTTAATTATCGAAATAGCTTCGTTGATGGTTGCCGTCGAAACTTCTTCGCATTTGATTTGGTCTCCTTTTTTGAAATAGGAACTGTAATTTAAAGTCGTGTCTTTCGTCACTTCATACCACATCGGTTTGACTTCCTTGGTAAATCCTGCAATATCTACCGAATTAATGTTCAACAATCCCGAAAAACGATTGTTTTGATACCATTGTGTCCAATAAAAAACAGGAAGGGCAACATCCAAATGCACGGGATAACTACGTCTTTCATTCAAATAGGATTTTAATTCGGCTATATCCAGAATAGAATTTTTGTCTTTGTTGGATAATGGTTTTATCAAATTATAACACATCAACATTGCTTTGTCAACGGGAGGAACTCCCATAATGTCGGGATATTTGTACGGATACAATCGAAGCGTGCAACTGATTTCTTTGTTGGACAATTCCTTTATTTTTTTCAGTAAATAGAAGTATTTGTCCTTGGTCGATTTGGTCCAATCACAATCAATCTGGATTTCGGAATACTCAAAAATTGGTTTTTCGCTCCCTTTATGATATTTGTCAACCAGAAAAACAATGTTGTCCGCCAATTTATCCAATGATTTCTCGTTGTTATATTGAAAAATTTCGTTTTTGACAAAAATAGTTGGCACGATAGTCAACGAATCCAAATCACGAAAATCATATTCACTGGGTTTGTTTTTTTGATATGGAAAATTGCCCATCGTTTCGTTATAATCCACCTCAAAAAGTTTGAAGTATATCTTTTTTACATTCGCTTTACTGATTTGAGCACTTATTGGGCTACCATAATTGTCATTGCTTTTCCAGTAATAAAAAGCTTTTTCAACATTTTCCACCTTGTTTTCTTTTTTGGAACAAGACCAAAACAAGCAAGAGGCCAAGACAAACAGAATTATTTTTTTCATAGGAAATTGGCGTTTTATTGAAGTATAAAACCTTGTTAAAATTATATATTTTTGGAATACAAAATCAAAACCAAAATCTTTTTTTGGAAAAAATAAAAACCTCGAAGTTTCTATGTCTTCGAGGTCTTTGTCTATTTTATTTGAATCTGTTTTACCACCGAATAATAACGCTTCCCCAAGTGAATCCACTGCCAAAAGCCGCCAAAACCACCAAATCTCCCGACTTGATTTTTCCTTGTTCCCAAGCTTCGGTCAAGGCAATCGGAATCGAGGCTGCGGTAGTGTTTCCATATTTTTGGACATTGCTAAAAACTTGGTCGTCATTCAAACCAAATTTCTTTTGAATAAATTGGGAAATCCTCAAATTCGCCTGATGCGGAATCAGCATGTCGATGTCCGAAACCTGCAAATTGTTGGCTTCCAAACCTTCGTTGATGACTTCGGCAAAACGAACCACGGCATTTTTGAAAACAAATTGCCCGTTCATGTACGGGAAATAACTTTCGTCGTCTGGATTGTTGTCTGCCAGAATATCGGTGACCCAACGCCCTCCCATTCCGGGTGCTTTCAGAACCAATTCGTCGGCGTGTTGCCCTTCGGAATGCAAATGGGTAGATAAAATTCCTTTAGATAAATCTTCTTCTCTACTCAAAATTGCTGCTCCGGCTCCATCTCCAAAAATCACCGAAACGCCTCGACCACGATTGGTCATATCCAGCC
>JAGNPF010000088.1 GCA_017989775.1 Flavobacterium sp. | reverse complement strand
ATAGAAGATTTTCTTAAAAATTGTTCCTTTGAAAGCACTGTTATTTTGAGACCGTCTTTACTTCTAGGAAAGAGAAAAGAATTTCGATTGGGAGAAAAAATAGGTGCTTTTTTTATGAAAATATTTTCCTTTTTATTTATTGGAAACTTAAAAAAGTACAAAGCCATCGAAAGCAAAGATGTAGCTAAAGCAATGTTCAACATTGCACAGCAAAACTACAAAGGATTTCATATTATAGAATCAGATAGCATACAAGCAATAGCAAATAAAAAATCCTGAGCTTTCACTCAGGATTTTCAATATATAAACAATTCTTGTTTGATTAAGAAAGTGCCGCTTGTACTTGATCAGCAGCTTCTTGAAATTGTACTGCAGACAAGATTGGCATTCCAGAATTATCGATCAATTCTTTGGCAATCTCGGCATTGGTCCCTTGCAAACGAACAATGATTGGCACCGTGATGGCGTCTCCCATATTTTTGTAAGCGTCGACAACACCTTGGGCAACACGGTCACAACGAACAATTCCACCAAAAATATTGATCAAAATTGCTTTTACATTTGGATCTTTCAAAATAATGCGGAATGCCAATTCCACACGTTTGGCATCGGCAGTTCCACCAACGTCCAAGAAGTTGGCTGGTTCAAAACCGGCATATTTAATCAAATCCATTGTTGCCATCGCCAATCCGGCTCCGTTCACCATACAACCTACGGTTCCGTCCAAATCCACATAGTTCAAACCAGCTTCTTTGGCTTCCACCTCGATTGGATTTTCCTCGCGAACGTCACGCATTTCGGCCAATTTTGGATGACGGTACAAAGCGTTGTCATCTAAATTCACTTTGGCATCAACGGCAATAATTTTGTTGTCTGAAGTTTTCAATACTGGATTGATTTCAAACATCGAAGCGTCAGAACCAATGTAAGCTTTGTATAAAGCATCCACGAACTGTACCATTTCTTTGAAAGCATTTCCAGAAAGACCTAAATTAAAAGCAATTCTTCTGGCTTGAAAACCTTGCAATCCAACAGTTGGATCGATTTCTTCGGTAAAAATCAAATGTGGCGTGTGTTCGGCCACTTCTTCGATATCCATTCCACCTTCGGTAGAATACATGATCATGTTGCGACCTGTACCTCTATTCAACAAAACCGACATATAAAACTCGGATGTTTCGCTTTCGCCTGGATAATAAACATCCTCGGCAATCAAAACTTTGTGTACTTTTTTACCTTCGGCAGATGTTTGAGGCGTGATTAATTGCATTCCGATGATTTGTCCTGCTAATTCTTCAACCTGCTCCAAGTTTTTGGCAAGTTTAACTCCACCACCTTTTCCACGTCCACCAGCGTGAACTTGGGCTTTTACAACATGCCATCCTGTTCCAGTTTCGGCAGTCAATTGTTTTGCAGCGGCAACTGCTTCTTGTGGGTTGTTGGCCACATAACCGCGTTGCACTTTTACGCCATAACTGGCTAGAATTTCTTTTCCTTGGTATTCGTGTATGTCCATAGTATAGTTTTTGGCAAATTCCTAATTTATTTCTGGAATAGTGTGCGACAAAAGTAGATAAATTCATCTGAAATCTGAAATCTTTTTTTTGAATAAAAAACTAAATCACAATAATATAAAAATTAGTTGTTTTAAAGCTGATTTATGCCCTATCGGTCGAACTCAAGAAGGTTTTTCACAAAATGTTAGTTTTTTGTACCAATTTGATGATTGAAGCAATAGTGATAAAAGTAAGAATAACATTAATTTAACACAAAATAATACTTTATGTTCTGAAAAAAATTATCAATTTATCAATTTCAAAGTACATGAATGAATTATTAATCAATTATCAAACGATTTTCTATTATTACTGTAAAAATAGACCCTATACCATGTTTTCAATTCATTATATTTAATGAAATCTTTATTTTTGCATAAAAATTAACAAGCATGAAAATTAAAGAACAAGGTCTTTATTTGCCAGAATTCGAGCATGAAAACTGTGGAGCTGGGTTTATCTGCAACCTTAAAGGCGAGAAAACAAATCAAATCATACACGACGCATTAGAAATTCTTGTAAAACTCGAACACCGTGGAGGTGTGAGTTCTGACGGGAAAACTGGAGATGGCGCTGGACTATTAATTGACATACCTCACGAATATTTCAATAGAGTTTGCGATTTCAAGTTGCCTGAAGCACGCGAGTATGCTGTAGGGATGGTATTTTTACCACAAACCGAAAATCAATACCTTTTTTGTAAAAAAACATTCGAAAAAGAAATCGAGAACCAAGGATTGACCATCCTGGGTTGGAGAGAAGTTCCCGTGGATTCTTCCCAACTGGGACCAATTGCGGCGGCATCAGAACCAAAAATTGATCAAATTTTCGTTGGAAAAAAAGAACCAATTGACGAGGCTACCTTTAAAGCAAAGTTATATGCTGCCCGTAAAATTACGGAACACGCCATCATCAATTCCAAAATATCCGAAAGCTCGTATTTTTACATTCCGAGTTTCTCGACCACTACCTTAATATATAAAGGTATCATTATGCCCGAAGACATCGGACCCTATTATACCGACTTGCAACAAACCGATTTGGTAACACGTTTGGCGTTGGTTCACCAACGTTTCTCTACCAATACAATGCCTTCTTGGGATTTGGCACAACCATTTAGATACATCTGTCAAAATGGCGAGATCAATACTTTGCGTGGTAATGTGAGTAGAATGCGTGTTCGTGAAGAAATCATGAAAAGTGATGTCTTTGGACCACAAATCGACAAATTATTCCCAATTATCATTCCTGGAAAATCGGATTCGGCTTCTATGGATATGGTTGTTGAATTGTTGATGCACACTGGAAGAACATTGCCTGAAGTAATGATGATGATGATTCCTGAAGCCTGGGAAAAACACAAAACAATGTCTGCTGAAAGAAAAGCATTCTACGAGTATAATGCTTGTATTATGGAACCTTGGGACGGACCGGCTTCCGTACCGTTTTCTGATGGTGATTATGTAGGAGCCTTATTGGATCGTAATGGTTTGAGACCTTCTAGATATACTGTAACCAAGAGCGGAAAATTGATTATGGCATCGGAAATTGGTGTTGTAGAAATTGACCCCGAAGACGTGGAAAGCCACGGTAGATTGGAACCAGGAAAAATGTTCTTGGTAGACATGAACGAAGGACGCATCATCAATGACGAGGAAATCAAAAGCAAAATCGTTTCTGAAAGACCTTACCAAGAATGGTTGGATGAAAACAGGCTACATTTGAGAGATGTACCTTTTACTTCTGAAGTTTGTTCTATAGAAACTATCGATTTACCCACAAGAGAGCGTCTTTTCAACTACACTTTGGAAGATATTCAGGACGTGATTACCCCAATGGCACAATCTGGAAAAGAAGCCTTGGGTTCTATGGGAACTGACACTCCTCTTGCCGTATTGTCTGATAGACCACAATTGATTTCCAACTATTTCAAACAATTGTTTGCACAAGTTACCAATCCACCTTTGGATGGAATCCGTGAAGAAATTGTTACCGACATCAGTTTGGCATTGGGTCAAGACCGAAACATTTTTGATATTTCCAGCAAACAATGCAGAAAATTAAGAATTCAAAACCCGGTTATTTCCAACAGAGATTTGGAAAAAATCAGAAACATTTCAATCGACCACTTCAAGGCGGAAACTTTTGAAATATTATATCCAAAAGCAAAAGGATTAAACGGATTGGAAGATGCTTTGGACGCCATTATCGTTCAAATCACTAAAGCAATCGAAAGAGGAACCAACATCATTATCCTGTCTGACAGAGGTGTGAACAAGGAGTTTGCTCCTATCCCATCGTTGTTGGCTTGTTCTTATGTAAACCACCAAATGAACCGTTTGCGCAAGCGTTCTTATTTTGACATCATCATCGAATCTGCCGAACCACGCGAACCACATCATTTTGCCACTTTATTTGGATACGGTGCCAGTGCCATCAATCCTTATATGGTTAATGAAATCATCCGTGTTCAAGTGCGTGAAGGGTTTATTACAGGAATCGATGAAGAAAAAGCAGTTCACAATTTCAACAAGGCTATTGGAACCGGTATCTTGAAAATTATGAACAAAATTGGAATCTCGACTTTACATTCGTACAGAGGTTCACAAATTTTCGAAATTGTTGGTTTCAATTCTAAATTCGTTGAAAAATACTTCCCTTACACCACTTCAAGAATTGAAGGTATTGGACTGTACGAAATTGAAAAAGAAATCAGCGAAAGATACAAATATGCCTATCCAGACAATTTAATTCCAAACCGATTGGGATTGAACATTGGTGGAGAATACCGATGGAGACGTAACGGGGAAAGACACATGTTTAACCCAACGACGATTGCCAAATTGCAACAAGCCGTTCGTTTGAGCGACCAAAATAGCTACGACGAATATGCAAAAACAGTAAACGACCAAGCCAAAAACTTGATGACCATTCGTGGTTTGTTCGAATTTGACAACTTGAATCCAATTCCTTTGGAAGAAGTGGAACCTTGGACTGAAATCGTGAAACGTTTCAAAACAGGAGCCATGTCTTATGGATCTATCTCCAGAGAAGCACACGAAAATTTGGCTATCGCCATGAACCGTATTGGAGGTAAATCCAATTCTGGTGAAGGTGGAGAAGACAGAAAACGTTTCCAGCCAGACATGAACGGAGACAGTCGCAACTCGGCCATCAAGCAAGTGGCTTCTGGACGTTTTGGAGTAACTTCACACTATTTGTCGAGTGCCAAAGAAATTCAAATCAAAATGGCCCAGGGTGCAAAACCCGGAGAAGGTGGACAATTGCCAGGGGAAAAAGTATTGCCTTGGATTGCATCGGCTCGTAACTCGACTCCTTATGTAGGATTGATTTCGCCACCACCACACCACGATATTTACTCCATCGAAGATTTGGCACAGTTAATTTTCGACTTGAAAAATGCCAACAGAGAAGCTCGTATCAACGTGAAATTGGTTTCTGAAGTAGGTGTTGGAACAATTGCTGCCGGGGTTGCCAAAGCAAAAGCCGACGTTGTGTTGATCGCAGGTTATGATGGTGGAACTGGAGCTTCTCCTTTGACATCATTGAAACACGCCGGTCTTCCTTGGGAACTTGGATTGGCCGAAGCCCAACAAACTTTGGTTTTGAACAACCTAAGAAGCAGAATCGTCGTGGAATGTGACGGACAATTGAAAACAGGTCGTGACGTTGCTATTGCCGCATTGTTGGGAGCTGAAGAATTTGGTTTCGCCACTGCTCCTCTTGTAGCTTCTGGTTGTATCATGATGCGTAAATGCCACTTGAATACTTGTCCAGTTGGTATTGCCACACAAGACAAAGAATTGCGTAAAAACTTCAAAGGAACACCAGAGCACGTTATTAACTTCTTCTATTATGTTGCAGAAGAATTAAGAGGTATCATGGCCCAATTAGGTTTCAGGACTTTGGAAGAAATGGTGGGACAAACCCATAAAATCAATTCCAACAAAGCCATTACACATTACAAAGCCAAAGGTCTTGACTTGACTTCCATCTTGCACACGCCGGACGGATACAGTGAAAGAGTTGTTAGAAACACGGAAAAACAAGATCATGGTTTAGACAATGTACTTGATTTCCAAATCTTGAAAGACTCTCACCGTGCTTTGTACAGAAAAGAAAAAATGACTTTAAATTACCCTATCAAAAACACCGACCGTTCTGTTGGAGCTATTGTAAGTAATGAAATTTCAAAAATATACGGATACCTTGGTTTACCGGAAGACACTTTAAACATCAACTTCAAAGGTTCTGCCGGACAAAGTTTGGGTGCGTTCAGTGCTCACGGATTAACTTTCACGGTTGAAGGAAACACCAATGACTATTTAGGAAAAGGTCTTTCTGGAGCGAAATTAATCATCAAGAAACCGGCAAAAGCATCATTCGTTGCCGAAAACAACATCATCGTAGGAAACGTTTGTTTGTTTGGAGCCATAGAAGGACAAGCTTTCATCAATGGTATCGCTGGAGAACGTTTTGCCGTTCGTAACTCTGGTGCAACTGCGGTTGTGGAAGGAGTTGGAGATCACGGTTGCGAATACATGACAGGTGGAAAAGTGGTTGTTTTGGGTAAAACCGGAAGAAACTTTGCCGCTGGTATGAGTGGAGGTATTGCCTACATCTACGATCCTGAAAATAAATTCACGAATGGATTGTGCAACACCGAATCAATAGCATTTGAAGCCATCGAAGCCGATGAAGCCGATGAATTGAAAGCATTGATCGAAAAACACGTTCGCTATACAAAAAGTACAAGAGGTACTGAATTATTGGCAGACTGGGACACTAGCTTGAGCAATTTCGTGAAAGTAATGCCTACAGAGTACAAAAAAGCGTTGAAACGTCTGGAAACAGAAGAACAAATGGTTGAAGAATTAACAGCATAATTACAATGGGAAAAGTAACAGGTTTTAAAGAATTCGAAAGAAAAGATGAATCATACACGGAAGTAAAAGAACGTGTGGG
>JAGNPF010000087.1 GCA_017989775.1 Flavobacterium sp. | reverse complement strand
CTTTGTTTTTTTCTATATCGAATTCCTTTGGATTGGTAATGACGTTATAATCAAAACCAAAATCCTCACAAAACTTTTTGAAAAAAGTGACCGTCTCCATGGGATGATTGGTAAAACTGGGATACACGAAATCTATCGACTTGTATTTTCGGAACAAATCGACCGCTCCTGTCAAAGACTCGTAAAACGCTTTTCCAAAATCCTGGAAAACATAATTGTTCTTTGGTTTCGAATGAATGTTCCAGTCGATCAACAATAATTTTTCGTTGGAAATATTGGTCAATACCGAAGCCACTTCTTTGTGGTCAAAATTCATCACCACATATTTATAATACTTGCCAACACTGTTGTTGATGATGGTCTTGAAATTGTCTATGTTATAATGATGAAATTGCACGTCTGTAATGATGTTGTCGGGCAAATTATTCACGAAGGAATGATACAAAACTTCTTTGTATGCCTTGAATGTATCCAAAACCAAAAGCACTTTTCTCGTTTCTCCAGCCACGTAATAACCCTTATTGGGCACCGACTCAATCACTTTTTGATCTTTCAAAATCGAATAAGCCTTGAAAACGGTATCTCTCGATAGTTTGTTTTCTTTGCAAATACTATTCACGGAAGGCAGCAAATCCCCCTTGCTCAAAAGATTTTCGGCAATGGCATTGTTGATGGAATTGACCAATTGTTGGTATTTGGGAATATCACTTTCGTGATTAATTGAAAAAGCAAAATTCTTTTCATCCATAACTAGTGTGCTGTTCTGTTCCGGTATGCTAAAGTAGTTGTTTTTTTTGGAATAAAAAGTTTTGAAACGATTTTTTTTCAAAAATTTATTATATTGCGATTGGACTTCATTACGACCTATATTTCTGAATACAAGTTTAAACGGAATATTGTTTGTTTTAATTAAATTTGATTCTAACCACAAAATCAGTGCACGAATACTGTTCGTCAAAAAACAGTATATTTGTATTCAATTTTTTTTATTCTATGGAAGAAAATAAAGATGTTACCATCTACGATATTGCCGAAAAATTAAAACTGGCCACTTCGACCATCTCGAGAGCGCTAAAAGACCATCCGACCATTAGCAGCAAAACGATTAAAAAAGTAAAAAAGACTGCCGAAGAAATGGGCTATGTTCCCAACACCTTGGCTGCAGGATTGCGCGGCAACAAAACCAACACCATTGGCGTTTTGATACCAACCGTTACCCAACCCTTCCTTTCTTCATTGATTAGCGGTATAGAAATAGCTGCCCAAAAATCAGGATACAATGTAATTATCATGCAATCCCATGACTCTTATGAAGAGGAAGTAAGTATGGCCAAATCATTATACGGAAGCAGGGTTAGCGGCATTATTTGTTCGTTAGGAATGAAAACAGTCGACACTTCTCATTTTCAACAATTTGTAAACAACAACATTCCAATAGTTTTTGTCGATAGGGTACCGAAAGATTTTAATACTTTTCGAGTAATAATCGACAATTATGCAGCTGCATTCAAAGCAACAACTCACCTTATAGAACAAGGTTGTACCCGCATTGCCCACATTACCGCTGGGTCGGAGTTTGGTAATTTATACAATGAAAGAAAGAGAGGCTATCTTGATGCCTTAAAAAAATACAATTTACCAATTGAAAAAGAACTAATTGCAGATTTAAAAACAGTTACTTACAACGAAGCTTTAAAAGCCAGCAATAAATTATTAGATCTAAAAAACAGGCCTGATGGGTTATTTGCTTCGGGAGACATCATGGCCGTAAGCGCCATACAAAGTGCCAAAAAAAGAGGTCTTCGAATTCCAGAAGATTTCGCTGTCATAGGTTTTAACAACGACCCCATTTCAGAAATTATAGCCCCTAATTTATCCACCATTACCCATCCTGCAGCAAAAATGGGACAGATGTCGGCTGAAATTATTTTGAAAAGCATTAAATTCCCTAATAAAGACGAAGTGAAAGAAATCACTTTTTTGAACACCGAAGTATTGGTTCGAGAATCTTCAAAAAGAATTTAAGACACTTTATAATATTGCCAAAAAAAACTCCTTGATTTTAGTTTAAACCAAGGATTTTTTTTTGAATTGTTCTCTTCTTAAATTATTTTACAGCTACCGTAACCTCGGCCATTTTTGGCGCACCCAACTCAAAACTTCTTTTCATCGGGCTGGAACCACCCACATATATTTTGAATTCTCCAGATTCTATAACTCTGGAACCATCATTTTTCACCATTTCGAATGCTTTTGGAGTCAACTGGAATGAAACTTCGGTAGATTCTCCTGGTTCCAAAGTGATTCTCTTCATATTCGTCAGCTGGAAATTTGGCACTTCAACCGAAGCCACCAAATCCGAAACATACAATTGAACCACTTCGTCTGATTTTACTTTTCCTGAATTGGTCACTTTGACAGCAACTTTAAGATTGTCTTTTTTGGATATTTTTGTTGCAGCAACTTTGGCTTCGCCGTAAGTGAAATTGGTGTAACCCAATCCAAATCCAAAAGGATACATCGGATCCACGTTCATGTATTTATAGGTTCTTCCTTTCATCGAATAATCCTCAAAAGGAGGCAATTGGTCTAAAGATTTAGGAAATGTAATTGGCAATTTTCCAGATGGGGAAATTTTCCCGAAAAGAATGTCTGCAACCGCAGTTCCACCTTCTTCGCCAGGATACCAAACCAACAAAACAGCATCGGCCAATTCCTGCACTTCGGCAAGATTCATAGGGCTTCCACCGGTAATTACAGCAACAATGGGTCTCTTGTTATTAGGATCTTTGTTGGCAGTTTCTCTTAGTTCTCTAAGATAATCTATTTGGTTTTGAGGCAAATTATAATCCAATCTGTCACCAGCCGTCAATGACGACAACGAATCGCCTTCTTCCCCTTCAATGGTACTCGAAACACCCAAAACTACAATGGTCACATCGCTGTCCGCTGCATTCCCGGTGGCATAATTTACGGGATTAACCGCTTTTTGATTCAGCATGGCTCCCAACCTGTATTGCAATTTGCTCGCCGGACTTATGGAAGCCGTAATACCTTCGAGAATGGTAACCATGTTTGGGTTTATTCCGTAATAATTGCCTAAAAGAATTTCGATACTAGCTGCATTTGGCCCCGTGACAAAATATTTACCTAGGTCATTTTTTAATGGTAAAATCCCATTGTTTTTCAACAATACCATACTTTTTTGGGCCACTTCTCTAGCCAAAGCTCTGTGAGATTCGCTATCTACAACAGTTGACGAAATGTCATCATAAGGATTGGAACCCATAGGGTCAAACAAACCCAGTTTGAATCTGGTTTTAAGTAAAATTGCCAATTGGGAATCGATTTCTTTTTCGGTAATCAAACCCTCTTTTACGGCATCTGGCAAAGAGTTGTAAGCTACTCCACAATTTAAACTCACGCCACTTTTTACAGCCAAAGCAGCTGCTTCTGCCTGAGTTTTCACAATTCCATGACCTGTTCCTTTTGGTGCATAAAAATCCTGCAAAGCCCAGCAATCTGTCAAAACGTGACCTTTAAAATTCCATTTTTTTCTAAGAACATCCGTAATCAAATAATTGTTCGAGCAACATGGCTGACCATTGGTACTATTATAAGCACACATTACTGCTTCTACTTTAACGTCAACCAAGGCTTTAAATGCAGGCAAATAAGTTTCCCATAAATCCTTTTGACTGGCTTCTGCATTAAACTGGTGTCGCACCAATTCCGGCCCACTGTGCACTGCAAAATGTTTGGCGCAAGCTGCCGTTTTTAAATAATTGGGATTATCTCCTTGCAATCCTTTTACAAAAGCAGATCCTATCGCAGCGGTCAAAAACGGGTCTTCACCGTAAGTTTCCTGACCTCTGCCCCATCTGGGATCTCTAAAAATATTGATGTTGGGCGTCCAAAAAGTCAAGCCCCCGTATTGCAAATTATACCCTTTGGCCTTGGCCACATTGTGCATTGCCCTGGCTTCGTCTGAAATCACGGAAGAAACTCGATAAGCCAAATCAGTGTCAAAAGTGGCTCCAAGTCCAATTGCCTGAGGAAAAACAGTCGCATTTCCAGACCGACCAACCCCGTGCAAAGCCTCGTTCCAATAATTGTAAGGCACTATTCCCAAACGTTCAACTGCATCCGTATTATGCAACATTTGATTCGCTTTTTCTTCCAGGGTCAATCTAGATATCAAATCTGCAACCCTTTCATCAATGGAAAGTGATGGATTATAGAAAGGAAAATCCTGTTTTTTTGGGTCAAGCATTTGACTCTTACACGGTAGAATTGTGAGCAATAAAAGAATCACAATCAATTTTTGGCAAATACTTTTCATACTTGTATATTTCTTAACTTTTAGGTTAAATTTTACGAATATAAAAAAAATACTGGAAAATTTTTTTTATATACTTCAATGTTTTACTTTTACGCAACCGATTGCAAATATAAATAAAAAACAACATCATCAGTAAAACACAGTAAAAACCAATTTAAAAGTTAGAATTTTATTGCTTGCTACCAACTGACAAAAAGGTTTCAAGAAAAATCAATTAAAAATGAGCCGATTACCCAATATATACTTTTCCCTTCTTCTAACCCTATTTATGTCAACTGTTGATTCATCAGCACAAACTGACTATAAATTATGGCTACAATATGAGAAAGTACAAGACGCCAAATTGGTGTCAGAATACCAATCCACCATCAACGGAATCGTTGCCTTGGACAATTCCGAGACGATTCAAGCCGCCACAAAAGAGTTGCAGTTGGGGCTTTCCGGTTTGTTGGGAAATAAAATCAATGTTCAACAAAATGTTGAAGCAGAAAACGTGTTGATTTTGGGTTCCAAATCTTCACTGAAAGAAGACATCCTGAAAAACCTGAAAAATGATTTTGACTTAATCAATGACGAAGGTTACATTATTAAAACCATTAAATCGAAAGATAAAAACCGCATCCTTGTTACAGGAAAAACCGATATAGGCGTTTTATACGGCGTTTTCAATTTCTTGAAACTCCTTCAAACCAATAAATCCATCGAAAACCTGAACATTGTAGATGCTCCAAAAATAAATGTTCGAATGCTGAACCATTGGGACAATCTAAATGGAACTGTGGAACGTGGTTATGCCGGTGCTTCGCTTTGGAATTGGCAAAAATTACCCGATTTTATTGACCAACGCTACATCGATTATGCTCGTGCCAATGCTTCGATAGGCATCAACGGCACGGTTTTGAACAATGTCAATGCCAATGCCTTAATCTTGACACCGCTCTATCTGGAAAAAGTGGAAGCCTTGGCAAATACTTTTAGACCTTATGGAATCAAAGTGTATTTGACCGCACGTTTTTCGGCACCCATAGAAATTGGTGGATTGAAAACTGCCGATCCTTATGATGAAAAAGTCAAAAATTGGTGGAAAGAAAAAGCGGCTGAAATTTACAAACGAATTCCCGATTTTGGTGGATTTTTGGTCAAAGCCAATTCCGAAGGACAACCCGGACCCCAAAATTATGGTCGAAACCATGTTGACGGCGCCAATATGCTGGCCGATGCCGTGGCTCCTTTTGGCGGAATCGTGATGTGGCGAGCCTTTGTTTACTCGGAACACGATGTGAATGACAGGGCGAAACAAGCCTACAGCGAATTTGTTCCTTATGACGGAAAATTTAGAGACAACGTGATTGTCCAAGTCAAAAATGGCGCGATTGATTTTCAACCCAGAGAGCCCTTTCATCCCATATTTGGTGCCATGCCAAAAACGCCTTTGATGATGGAATTCCAAATTACCCAAGAATATTTGGGATTCAGCACGCACTTGGTTTATCTACCCAAATTGTATCAGGAAGTATTGGAAGCGGATACGTTTGGCAAAGGCAAAGGCTCCACCGTTGCCAAAGTTGTCGATGGTTCATTGGAAAACCATAAAATTACCGGCATTGCGGGCGTGGCAAACATTGGCAGTGACATCAATTGGACGGGACATCCATTTGCGCAAGCGAATTGGTACGGCTTCGGACGATTGGCTTGGAATCCTTATTTAGATTCAGAAACTATCGCCGATGAATGGTTGCGAATGACTTTTTCCAATGATGAAAATTTTGTCAATCCAGTCAAAGAAATGATGCTGAAATCGAGAGAAGCGGTGGTGAATTATATGACTCCTCTTGGCTTGCATCATATTATGGATACCGGTCATCATTATGGCCCGGGACCTTGGGTGGGCAACCTCTCCAGACCGGAATGGAATCCTACCTATTACCTCAAAGCCGACAAAAACGGCATTGGATTTGACCGTTCCAAAACTGGAAGCAAGGCCACGGCACAATACGCTCCAGAAGTGGCCCAACTTTTTGACGATGCAAAAACTTGTCCCGAAAAAGATTTGTTGTGGTTTCACCATTTGTCCTGGGATTTCAAACTGAAAAATGGACAAACCCTTTGGAATGGAATAGCCCTGAAATACCAGGAAGGCGTTGACGAAGTCGCAACAATGCAATCGACTTGGAACAAAATGGGCAACTATGTGGACGAAACACGGTTCAAGGAAGTGCAAATG
>JAGNPF010000086.1 GCA_017989775.1 Flavobacterium sp. | reverse complement strand
GAACTTTGCCCCGTTTCGAACAAATAAAAACTTGGCTTGACGACAATAAAATTGGAGAAGTAAGAACTATTCGATGGAATTTGACCAAATCGGCTTCAGCCCAGGATTTGTCGCGAGAATACAATTGGCGCACTGATGCAAAAGTAGCTCCGGGAGGTTATTTTGATGATTTGGCCAGTCACGGATTGGACTTGTTCACCTTCCTTTTGGGAGACATCAAGGAGGTTTCGGGTTATAGTTTGAACCAACAAGGATTGTATTCGGCCAAGGATGCCATCACCGCTTGCTGGCTTCACGAATCGGGTGTCACGGGAAACGGCAACTGGAATTTTGGAAGCCATAAACGCGAAGATATTGTAGAAATTACTGGTAGTAAAGGAAAAATCAATTTTTCCATTTTCGAAAATGATGCTATTATTCTTTCCAATGACGAAGGCGAAACCGAACTCTTTATCGAACATCCAGAAAATGTGCAATTGCACCACGTAGAACGGATTCGGGAACATCTTTTGGGCAACAGCCAGCATCCTTCTGCCGATTTTTCGGCCGTGAGGACCAGTTGGATTATGGACAAGATTCTGGGAAACCTGTAGATAAAAAAAACAGCCCCAAAAGTAGAGCTGTTCTTCAATAATCCCGTGGATTCAATTATCTGCTGGCAAAGGTTTTGGTATAAGACTTGTCTTTGTAAGTCATCACAAAAGTGTACTCTTCGTCATGAACATCGTTGATGTCAAAAACTTTTTTCACGTCTTGATCCAAAATTACGTTACTGTCATAAACCTCGTTGTTGGCCCTGTCGAAAACTTTGATGTTTACCGGAGATTTGTCCAAATTCAAGAAACTTACTCGTATCAATCCTTCTTTGTCTACAAATGTCGGTTTGTAAACCTCTGAAATTGGATTGGTCGATAATTTGGCCGTTGTCCCAACAACTGAAATTGTGTATCGAGAAATTTTGGTGTCGGACTCCGCTTCCAAGAAATAAGTTCCTTCCGGCAAGGCTTTCAAATCATAAGTCCTGTCCATATTCTTTAGAGCATCCACTTTTTCCGAGTGAATCATTTTACCTTCTGCGTCATAAATGGACAAATCAACTTTGTTCATTTTGTCTAAAGCAAAAGTGACCATCTTACCTTGTTCTTTTTTTACATCCAGTGTAAAATCAACAGTACCAGCATACAAATTCATAGTTAATAATGTCACTCCCAACATTAAACCAAATTTTGAAATCTTTTTCATAATCGTTGTTTTTTTAATTTATAATGGTTTACTGATGCAAAGATAGATCAGTAGTTTAGAGGACAAGAATGCCCTATTTTCTTATTTGTGTGCTATTTTACCTTTTACGAAAACGTTAAAGGTTAAAAAAGATAATTATGTGTTAATTTGGGTTAATTTTGTATTGATTCTAAATTAGAACCTATGAAAAAGATTCAGCCTACCTTAAAAATTATAGAACCTTCGTTTGGAAGTTCCTTCACTATCACCCAATATGACGGAAATGCAAACAACAAAGCCCACTTTTGGCATTACCATCCCGAAATCGAATTGGTCTATGTAAACGGTGGTGCCGGCAAACGCCAAGTGGGCAGCCATATTTCATATTATACGAGTGGCTGTGTGATTCTCATAGGAAGCAACTTGCCCCATTGCGGTTTTACCGATGGAAATACGGGGAACAAAAAAGAAACGGTGGTACAGATGAAGCCTGATTTCCTTGGCACTGATTTTTTTGGGATTGCAGAAATGAAAAACATCCATCATCTTTTCAATCGAGCCAAAGCCGGCCTGGTCTTTATTGGTGCCACCAAAAAAAGATTGGGAGACAAAATAGAATTGATGGCAAACCAGTTGCCTTTTGAAAGATTGCTCACTTTGCTCTCCATTCTAAATGAAATGGAAGAAGCCACCGAATTCAAGGTTTTGAATGCCGAAGGATTTTCGATGGAAATGCAAATGCAGGACAATGACAAAATCAACACGATTTTCAATTACGTGAAAGATAATTTCCAGGAACAAATCACTCTTGACGAAGTGGCCGTATTGGTCAGTATGACGGTTCCTTCTTTCTGCCGCTATTTCAAAAAAATAACCCAAAAAACATTTACCCGATTTGTCAACGAATATCGTTTGGTACACGCTTCCAAACTATTGGCGGAAAAACCCATCAGCATCACCGAAGTTTGTTTCGAAAGCGGTTTCAACAACTTCAGCTATTTCAACAAATCATTCCAGGAGTTTACCGGCAAAAGCGCTTCGCAATATCGAAAAGAATTGCATTCGGTTCTGGAGTAATTTCAATAAAAGCCAATTCAAACAAAAATCCCGCTGACACGAATGCCAACGGGACCTTTCAACTAACCACTTTTTAACTAACCTAAATATTTATTCTTACATCCAAACTACCTGTAACTTTGGGTTTTGGACTACTTGTTCTGTAGTAGTACCCTTGATCGTTCGAATTTGGGTTGTTGCCATAATCGTCACGGTCATTTTGGCTGTATTGATACGCTCTCCCTCCATTCACGGTTCCAACAAAATCTACAATTTGGCCACGGTGGTTGTAAATAATTTGCAAACCTCCCACTCGATCCAAGGCATAACGATTGTATCCTATGTAAACAGAGCCTGCTCGCTTGATTCTGCCATAGGCATCATAGTTTACGAACACGTTTCCCACTCGTCTTATTCTTCCTTTACTGTCGTGTTCCACTTTCACGCCGTAGTTGCGTGTCACGTAAGATCGTCTTTCAACATTCTTTTTGTTTGATCTATAATATAAATCATCTTTTGATGGATGTGTATTAAAATCAAATTGTCCGTCTGCGAATATGTAAAACTCAACGCCTCTTTCCATAAAAACGATGGGATCGGCATTTCTAAAATCAACAGGAGATTTTCTATCGTTTCTTCCTGATGCATTGGCTACAACACTTCCAAAAAGGAAAATGCCGGCTACTAAAAGGGTAATTTTTTTCATGATTTCCATAATTTGGGTTTTGCCTACTCTTGAGCTTTTCGGCTTTCGCTTTTCCAATTGGTTTGATTGGGTATATCCAAGTAGCGTGCCAAAAATTGGAATCAAGGTTTTGTATTTTTAAACGACCTGTCATTAATTTATACCCAAACACCACGATTACAGTATTTTAAACCCAAAATATTTTTTAAAAAAAATCTAAAAATTGGCTGTTCTTTAACTAAAAACAAACTTCGTTAGCTCCGCAAAGTCTCCGACTTTGAGGATGTGTTGGACAGTCTCCGACTGACATAATAATCAAAAAAAACAATTCCCAATAAAAACCTAAATTAAAAACAGCCGAAACCAGAATGAATTATTTTTGCAACACAAAATCAATTGGCAAAGCCAATAAATGAATAAGGGTATGGAAAACAAATTGAAAGTACAGATATGGTCGGATATCATGTGTCCGTTTTGTTATATAGGAAAAAGAAGAATCGAAGAAGCATTAAGCCAATTCGAACACAAAGAAGCCGTTGCCATCGAATGGAAAAGTTTTGAATTGGATGCCGGTTTTATTCCTTCGCCGGACGATAACCTAATCGAACACTTGGCCGAAAAGTACCGAAAAGATACCGATTGGGCACAAACCATGGTGGACAACATGACCCAAAACGCCAAAACGGCGGGACTGGATTTTCATTTCGAAAAAGCCGTTTTGGCCAATTCCCACAACGCTCACCGATTGTTGCATTTGGCCAAAAAACACCAATTGGCCAACGAATTGGAAGAATTGCTCTTCAAAGCCTATCTAACCGACGGCAAGGATTTAAACAATTTGGATACTCTGGCCGAATTGGGAATTGCAGTAGGTCTCGATGCCGAAGCTGTCGCACAAGTATTGCATTCCGACGCTTACAGCAAAGAAGTGAAACAAGACATTCAACAAGCCAATGCCATAGGCGTTCAAGGCGTTCCTTTTTTTGTTTTCGACAATAAATATGCCATTTCCGGCGCACAACCCACAACCGCTTTTTTGCAAACTCTGGAAAAAACATGGCAGGAAGGACAATTCGATTCGAAAATAACTTTGGTAAACAGCACGACCGAGAATAGTTGCGACATCAACGGATGCGATTAAACTGATTGAACGCAGATGACACGGATACTACGCTGATAAAAACGGATTTTAATTTTTATATTATTTGAAAAATCCGTGTTTATCCGTGTTTTGCCTAGGCAATCCGTGTCTGTCATCTCGAGCGAAGACGAGAGACGCGTTCCATTTTTTATCAACAACACTCCAAAATTAACTTTTGTTCCACCCGACCATAAGCCACTATTGAGTAATTTTACGAAATGTATGCTTTAGTCGATTGCAACAATTTTTACGCTTCCTGCGAAAGGGTTTTCCAGCCCCAATTCGTGGGAAAACCCGTTGCGATATTATCCAACAACGACGGCTGCGTGATTTCCAGAAGCAACGAAGCCAAGGCCGCTGGCGTTCCGATGGGCGCTCCGGCATTTCAAATCAAGGAATTGGTCAAAGAAAAAAACATCAAGATTTTCTCTTCCAATTATCCGCTCTATGGTGATTTGAGCAATCGGGTGATGCAGATTTTAAACCAATTCACGCCCAATATGGAAATCTACAGCATTGACGAAGCCTTCCTGAATTTCGACGGTTTGAACATTCCAGATTACCACGATTACGGCCTCCAGATGAAAACCCGTGTCCAAAAATGGGTCGGAATTCCCGTTTGCATTGGCTTTGCCGAAACCAAAGCTTTATCGAAAGTGGCCAACAAAATTGCCAAGAAATTTCAGGACAGGACAAAAGGCGTTTATGTTATCGACTCGGAAGAAAAACGCATCAAAGCCCTGAAATGGACCAAGATTGAAGACGTTTGGGGCATTGGCTATCGAATGAACAAAAAAATGAAGTTGAAAAACATCCAAACCGCCCTCGATTTTATCCAACCGCAACACGAAGCCTGGATCAGGAGAGAAATGGGCGTTGTGGGAATGCGCTTGAAATATGAACTCGAAGGAAAATCGGTTTTGGACTTGGAACCCATCGCCGACCAAAAGAAAAGCATTGCCATTACCCGAAGTTTTCCCAAACAAATTGCCGATTTCGATTTGTTGCGCGAACGCGTGGCGACTTTTGCCTCGGTTTGTGCCGAAAAATTACGAAATCAAAAATCCTGTTGCCACACCATTATCGTGATGTTGGTCATTGACAAACACAGTGTTCAGACTTCGAAATATTATTTCAACATGGCCGTAACCTTACCATTTGCGACCCATTCGACCCTGACCATTTCGAACACGGCAATTGACATACTGAAAAAATTGCACAAAGGAAACGAACATTTAAAATTCAAAAAAGCAGGCGTAATCGTAACGGAATTGATTGACGAAAACAAAAAACAACTACAATTGTTCGATGAAGAAAACCCAAAACACTTGGCCTTGATGCAAGCAATGGACAAACTGAACACCAAAATGGGCGACAAAAAAGTGAAATTGGCGACCCAAAATTTGAGCCTGACCTGGAACATGAACCAAAATCATCTTTCACCCAAATACACAACTAACTTCAACGATATTCTCGAAATACGATGTCCATAAAAAAAGACCAAAAGCTGACTTTTTTCACTCCCGATTTTGAAAGCGAACTGCGGATTCCTTTCATAAAAGAGGGTGTTTCGGCAGGATTTCCCTCGCCTGCTGCCGATTTTATGGAAACCGGCATTGACCTGAACAAGGAATTAAGCGAAAATCCTTTGGCCACTTTCTACATAAAAGTTAAGGGCAATTCGATGATTGACGCCGGCATCAACGACAAAGATGTTTTGGTCGTGGATCGAAGTATCGAACCCCAAAACAACAAAATCGCCATTTGCTTCATCGACGGCGAATTTACCGTGAAACGCATCCAAGTCGAAAAAGACTGCTTGTACCTAATGCCCGAAAACCCCAATTATCCTCCCATAAAAGTCACCGAAGAAAACCAATTAATCATTTGGGGAATAGTGACTTATGTGATAAAGAGGGTTTGAAAAAAAGTAAATATATTCTTTAATTTATTGTATTTGAATTGTCGAACACTACCAATTATTCAAAATCACAATCGTAATTTTAGTTTAAGACGACCACAAATTAAACTAACAAAAAGCGTTGCCTCAATAATAATTAGTTTTTTAGTAACGAATTAATTACATTTGTAAAACAATAGAACCATTGAGAACAATATTTAAAACGCCTGAGTTTTTAGAATTTATGAATAATTCAGAAACCAATGTAAAAGATAAAATAGATTACCTATTAGATATAATAGCAACACAGCCAGTTATCAATACCAAAGTGGCAAAAAAGTTAATCAATACTGCTTTTTATGAAGTACGAATACAAGTAAATAATGAATACAGAATTATTGTTTTTGCAATAGACCACGACAACATAACTCAAAGTAGAAATATTTTGTTCCTCAATGGTTTTATGAAAAAATCGACTAAAGACTACGACAAACAAATAAAAACAGCAATCAAAATTTTAGAGCAATGGAAAGACCAAAATTAGATTTAGAAAAAATAAAAAGAGAGCTACCCACAGCGAACGAT
>JAGNPF010000085.1 GCA_017989775.1 Flavobacterium sp. | reverse complement strand
TTTTGTAGAGCTGTTTTCTTCTATCGAAAACATTTGTTTGGGTGCAAAAAAAGTCATTATTCCATCGTCAAAATCATAATATTGTTGTCCATATTTTATTTTTCCGTCAAAATTCTTTTTCAAATAAATGGTGTAGTAATTAAAGACAATCGTACTCATTTCTTCTGTATCGATACAATCAAGATCATCAAGATTTACAACACTTACCAAAGGGTGCGTCGGTTTTTTGATATTCAGAAAATGATGCAGTTCTGAAACCGAGTTAAGAAAATAAGTCTTATTGTTTTTCATACCATAAATTTAATAAAAACAGCGGATAAACAATTAAGTTATCCGCTGTTTGCATCTTACAAATTAACGCCTTTCATTGATACTTCGTCATATCTTGCACCATTATCTGTTCCCAATGGAATGATTTTTTCCAATCGGTTCAAATCTTCTTGCGTTAGCGATATGCCAGCTGCTGCCATATTTTCTTCCACATATTTCACGCGTTTTGTACCCGGAATAGGCGTATGTCCTTTTGCAATAACCCAGGCAATAGCCAATTGTGCAGAAGTGATGTTTTTTTCGACTGCCACTTTTTTAATTTCATTTACCAATTCGACATTTTTGTAAAATTGCTCACCTTGATATTTGGGTATCGTTTTTCTGAAATCATTTTCGTTAAAATCTTCAGGCTTTTGTATTGCACCGTTTAAAAATCCTCTTCCAACTGGCGAATAGGCAACTAATCCGATGCCTAGTTCTTTCAATGTATGCAAAATGCCCAGCTCTTCAATTTGTCTTTCAAATAATGAATATTCGGACTGTACTGCCGTAAGCGGGTGAACTTGATGTGCTTTTCTGATGGTTTCGGAACTTACTTCCGAAAGACCGATATATTTTACTTTCCCTTCTTTTACCAATTCGCCCATTGCTTCTACAGTCTCTTCAATTGGTGTGTTGGTGTCCAATCGGTGTAGGTAATACAAGTCAATATAATCGGTGTCCAAATTTTTTAATGAACGTTCCACGGCTTTTTTTACATAACTTTTGCTACCATTTATAGCCCAGGTAGCTTGTTCGTTATCGTCAATTTCAAAGCCAAATTTTGTGGCTATAATGTACTTTTCCCTGTTTCCCTGAATAGCTTTTGCAATTAGCCGTTCGTTGAGAAAAGGACCATATATATCTGCCGTGTCCAAAAAATTACCGCCCAACTCCAAAGAACGGTGAATGGCAGCAATCGCTTCTTTTTCATCTGCTTTTCCATAGATATCTCCCCCGAACCCTGTTGTCATACCCATACAGCCAAGACCGATTGCAGGAACAATAAGTCCCTGACTTCCTAATTTTACTTCTTTACTATTGCTCATAAAATTTTGTTTAAATTATTTAAAGCAAAGGTCAGAATAGTGTTTCTGTAAAAAGTATCTAAATGGGATGTAGTTGTATCCAAATGAGAGGTTGCTATTTTGATATTGGGTTTTAGATGTGATTGATTACAAAAATGCAGCTTTACTTAATGTACAGTTTTTATTTGCATATCCATAACAATCCTGCTCTGTTTTATGGCACTCCTTTGTATGACTTGGCAGAAGCATTGTCAGGTTTTCAATTTTTTCAAGATGACAAAAAAAATGAAAAACTTATTGACGAAATACCAAAAGAGTATATCAATTATTATCGAAATTAAATATAAATTTGTCCAAACTTTTGGGTTCAGTCTAGTTATACTAAGATTTTATTATAAACAATCATAAATTTCAACTGCATAAAAAATGAAAGCTATTAAAATATTTGGAGTATATTTTTTCTTGATGGCAATAGTTGTTTTTTCTTCTTGCAATGCGAAGAAAAATGCTGTTGTGGCACATCGTGGAGCTTGGAAAAAAAACAATCTTCAGGAAAATTCTATTGCAGCATTAAGGTACGCAATCGAACTGAAACTGCCTGGCGCCGAATTTGACGTTTGGAGAACTGCCGATGATTCGCTTGTAATCAATCACGATGCACATTACAATAAATTGCCAATCGAGGAAACAAATTATGCAGACTTGATAAAGTTTAAGCTTTCAAATGGTGAGAAGTTGCCCACTTTGAACGAGTATATTTTAGAGGGTAAAAGAAACAATAAACACACACTTTTGGTTTGCGAAATAAAGCCTTCACAAATAAGTAAAGAAAGAGGAAGAATGACAGCCTTGAAAGTTGTTGAAACTGTAAAGAAACTCAAAGCCGAAAAAATAACTTGCTACATTAGTTTTGATTATGAAATTCTGAAACAAATAAGACAAGTTGACAATAAAACTTCCTTGCAGTATCTGGAAGGCAATAAATCTCCAAAGGAAGTGAAATTGGACAATATCTCAGGAATTGATTACCATTATTCCGTTTTTAAAAAACATCCTGAATGGATAAAAGAAGCGAAAGAGAATAATATTACTCTAAACGCCTGGACCGTGAATGATGTTGAAGTTATGGATTGGATTATTGAAAATAATTTTGATTATATCACCACAAATGAACCTGAGTTGTTAATTCAAAGATTAGAGGTTAAAAAATAGCTTTTTGAGACTCTGAAGGTTTGTTTTAAATAACATTATGTGGTCAAGAATAGGAGGTAAATAAAGGGCATTTAAGTTTTGATGCCTCAGGCATTCTTTTTGTCCACAGATTCCGCAGATTCCACAGATTTTCACAGATTTTATTGTTTGAAGTAGTTGCTTAAAACCATATAAGACATATAAGAGCATACAAGTTTTGATGCCTTTTAGGGATTCTTTTTGGTCACAGATTTTCACGGATTCCACAGATTTCCACAGATTTTATTGTTTGGCCGAGTTTTGAACGATATAAGGCAAATAAGGACATTTAAGTTTGAAATGTCTTTTAGGCATTAGCATTAAGAATTTGAGTATTTGAAAAATTAAAAAAACGTTTACCTTTGATTATTAATGGAATGCTCTCTGGGATAAATGTAAATTAGTTTGAAGATTTTCAATTTATATATTGCAATTGTGGCTTCATAATATGGTATTAAACCGGGGTTGTATTATTAAAATTTGAAAAGATAATGACGCAGTATATTGATTTAGAGCAGTATTTTGGGCTGTTTAGAACGCAAATAGTTGGTATAGACCACTATTTTGAATCGCCTTACGGTTTAAAAAAAATTATTTATGCAGACTGGACGGCCAGTGGGAGACTTTATTGCCCCATAGAAGAAAAACTACTTACAGAGATTGGTCCCTATGTTGCCAATACGCATACCGAAACTTCCATTACAGGAGCTTCAATGACTTTGGGTTATCATCAAGCACGCCAAATCATCAAGAAACATTTGAATGCATCGGATGAAGATGTCTTGATTACAGTGGGTACGGGGATGTCGGGTGCCATCAGCAAGTTTCATCGTATTTTGGGTCTTAAAGTTGTAGAAAACCTGAAGGATTACACCCAGGTGCCAGATGGTTTAAGGCCTGTCGTTTTTTTGTCGCACATGGAACATCATTCCAACCAGACCTCTTGGTTGGAAACCATTGCCAAGGTTGAAGTTGTTCCCTCCAATGACCAAGGATTGATTTGTCTGGATAATTTCAAGGAATTATTGTTGCAATACGAGCATCATCCCTATAAAATAGCTGCCATCACGGCTTGTTCCAATGTAACCGGCATCAAGACGGATTACCATTCGATTGCTCGATTGATGCACCAAAACAACGGTTTTTGTTTTGTGGATTTTGCTTGTTCAGCTCCTTATGTTTCCATTGACATGCATCCGGAAGATGAAGAATCCTATTTGGATGCCGTCACTTTTTCGCCGCATAAATTTTTGGGAGGCCCCGGCAGTACCGGCATACTTGTTTTCAACAAGAAATTATACAAGAACTTGGTTCCAGACAGTCCGGGTGGTGGAACGGTGACTTATACCAATCCTTGGGGAGAGCATCATTATATAGACGACATAGAGGTAAGGGAAGATGGGGGAACCCCCGGCTTTTTGCAAGTCATAAAAGCAGCCCTGGCCATTAAATTGAAGGAACAAATGGGAGTTGACAAGATATTGGCTAGAGAGCAACAACTCAATAACCGAATATTCGAGAAGCTTTCTAAAATTAGAAACTTGCATCTCCTTGCCAAAGAACATACCGACAGGCTGGGCGTGTTTTCCTTTTACATTGATGAAGCCCATTACAACTTAATCACGAAATTATTGAATGACCGTTTTGGAATCCAGACCCGTGGTGGTTGTTCTTGTGCTGGAACTTATGGGCATTATTTGTTGAATGTCAACAAGCAATCCTCAAAAGTCATAGAACAAAAAATACTGGAAGGTTGTTTGATGGAAAGACCGGGTTGGGTTCGGATGTCGATACATCCCATAATGACCAATCTAGAAATCGATTTTATCTGTGATGCCATCGAACAGGTTTCGGAAAACTTTAGATTGTGGGGCGAAGAGTATAAGTATGATGGATTAAAGAACGAGTTTACGCATAAAAGCAATCCTGTGGCAGAGAAAGAAATAACCCAAAATTGGTTTGAATTATAGCGCCTGCCGATATTTCGACCGTTGACAACAGTTGATTTTTTTGGTTGACACAATCCAAATTTGAAACTATAATCATCAATATTTAAGTTATTTATCGTATATTTAATTGTTGTGTTTAGACGTAAAGCTATGAAAATTAATTGGATAGTAGTTGGTATAGTGCTCCTTTGTGTACTTGTTTTGCTTTTATTTCTTGTCTGGAAAAATCAAAAGGATAAAAAAAAGTACAACGATTTTTTGAACAAGCACTACAAAAAGGAAGAACAAGAAGAAGCAGACTCAAATGACGACACCTATTAATGGGGGCTCGTAATATTATATAATTCTCGTTTTCTTCCTTGAATTAATTGTATACAGATAGTCAATAAAATAAGGAAGTTCTATGAGGGGTAACAGCCCTTTTGCCTCAAAGGGGAGTTGATCTATGTGGATTTCCTTGAGGTGTTTGCGGAAGGCTATCTCGCCCAAAATAAACATTACAATCCATTCGATATTGGATTCTAGAGAATCGAAATGTTGGATTTCGTTATAGTGGGGCAGGTACAAATTGATTTTGAGATGCTTGGTGGTGACATTGTAATCCAATAGGGCAATTTGTAGGTCACTGATCTTGATGTCGTAACCGTCAGAGAAAAAGGGTTCATCAGTGCCGTCTTTGTGTTTTTCCAATTCATCCAATGGTTTTAAAAAAGCTTGGGCAATGAAATGTTCCAGTGGTGGAGCCTGTTTTTCCAAGGCAATGATTTTGGGGAACAGCTTTCGATAACCAAAACAAGTAAAAATAATGAGGTGTTTTTCTTGACCTGTTGGAATTTTGATTATAAAACCAATCCTTTTTGAAATGGAAGACAGTTTTTTTTCAAATAAAGGAAAGACCTCATCAGAGCCAATTCCAAGAAAGAAGGCATTGATTATTTCTTGTTCGTTTTTTTGGAACCAGTTCCAAAAGCGGGTAATTTGTTTCATAATGTTCGTTTATTATAATTATCTATTTTCTATCATCTGTTCTCTGGCATCTGCAATCTGCAATCTGCCCCCTGCTATCTTTTGTCCTTGGTGTTTTTGTCGAAGGCTATTAGGTTGATCATGTTTCGGAGTCTCGAGCGGACTCGGTTGCCGTAGGCCGTTTCTATTTCAGATGCCGAGAGGTTGGTGGTGATGTGGGTTTTGATTTTCTTGGCGATGAAAATGTCGTATCTGGAAAGCATTATTTCGGCCATTACATTACATTCGTTGCCGAAGTATTTGAGGTTGTTTTCGGTACCCAAGTCGTCGAAACAGATGGTCTTGGGGTCGGAATGATAGAGTTTGCCCTTGCTGTATTTGTGGATTATTTCGTAACCTTCCTGAATAAATTCGAAACTGATGTCCCGGCAGGGTTTGATGTTGAATTTATGTTCCATTGGAGTCAAGAGTTTCATCAGCTGCATCAGGGTTGTTTTTCCACAGCCAATGGGGCCGGAAAGCAATATTCCCTTGTCGAGGTTGATGCCGTATTGGTAACAACTAGCCTCATCCTTCAGGAAATAGGCCATCAATTTGTAAATTATGGGATAATCTTCTTCCAAGATTTTGAATTGATTGCCGTATAGTTCCACGCCTTTTTTCTCAAGCCAAAGGACTAGGTCTTGGTAGTTGCGTTGGTATTTTATTTCTGTTTCCATAGGTTTTCCTCGTATTAAGTTCCTGAATTATCGCAATGACAAAGTAGAACTTTGAGCACGTTGGTAGTGGGTTAAAATGGTTCCGAATAGTCTTTGTCTGTTCCCGTGTTGAGGTGTTGGGCCCTGTCGGGAGTCTTTTCATGTGAAATAAATCTAGGTGCGTTCAACATCCAGTTGTTGGCAGAGGCTTTCCAATCGACCATGGGGGTTTTGCCGCCTACGAGCCAACCAACGCTGGAGAAATAATTGAAAAACTTGTTGGCTTCGCGTTCCGGGAAGTTTTGTCCCAGGAAAAAAGCTTGCACTTCTTCGTGGGTGGGGCTTGGAATGGGTTTCTTTTTTTCGCGCAACTTTTTTTCTTTTTCGGCACCCTGGTTTTTAGAAAGGGAAACTTCATTT
>JAGNPF010000084.1 GCA_017989775.1 Flavobacterium sp. | reverse complement strand
CTTTAGAGGTGAGAAAAATCAAATTCAATCGCCTGTCTTTGGCATGAGGTCGCCGTTCTACTAAGTCTTCTTTTTCTAAATTATCAATCAAACGAGTGATGCTGGGTTTGTCTCTATAGGTTTTGTCCGCCAAGGTTTGTTGGGAACAGCCGTCGTCTTGCCACAGGACTCCTAAAATTGTCCATTGTTCTTTTGTCAATGCAATGTTGTTTTTTCTAAAATTATTCAATAACGCCCTGTTGAAAGCTGAATGGGTTCTTCCGGATAAAATGCCGTATAAATTTTCGGGTGTAAATATAGTTTCCATAACAATAGTTGTTTAAACAACTACAAAGATATGAATCATTTATTGAATTGACATTCGTTTGTCAATTTTTTTTTATTAATTAATTTTAAATCAAATTTTTAAACAACTAATTTTTAGTTTTCTATTGAGTTTATTGGGGCAGATTGCTGTTTCGGTATTGAAACAAAAGGGAAGTGGCTTGTTTTTTCGGTTTCTTGATGTGTCAAAAAATAGAGAATGGAAAAAAATAGAAAAGTAATTTTTTTAAGTCATAAAAAACGGGTTTCGTCAATAAACGACTTCGTTTTCTATATTCGAATTCCCGGAGGAAGCAGCTCTTTGTAAACTGGATTCTTTTTAAAGAAAAGAACAATTCTGGGAAAAATGGGAACAACTTTCAGTTTTCTCTCGATGGCAATGGCCATGATTTCCTTGAGTAAATTAGAAATAAATTCATCGTCGTCAAATAAATCAGGGACATTGAGTTTTGTCAAGAATATTTTTTTCTCTTGAAAAGAGTATTCGACAGTTACCAATCCATTTACGGTCATCGTTTCAAATTGTCTGGCAAAAGTGTTGTCCTTGATTTCGATAATGGCTCCTGCATCCATAATAATTTGTTTTATTTCATTGGCATTTCTGCCAAAATAATTTTAATTTACAATTGATTTTAAAAGGATTTAACCCGTGATTTGTCTTAAGAAGAATCAGATTTGTAAAGGTATTAATTTGGTTTTCAATACCAAATGATTTTCTAATCTATCTCTTTCGGAAGTTTTTCTAGTCAGGGGGTATTTGCAAAAGTGGAATGGTTTTTAAACGAAAAGAGATTTAGTGTCGTGATTTTATTTGATATTTATAGCGATGAAATGCAATTTAGTTCCAATAAAAAATTAATTTTATGCAAAATAGTTTAAATCGCAATGATGACTAAAATTCCAGTTTACATGATGCCTGGTTTAGCGGCAAGTTCTTCTATTTTTGAAAGAATTATTCTTCCGGATGATATTTTTGAAACGGTTCTTTTAGAATGGGAAATTCCTTTTGACAAAGAGACCTTGCCTGATTATGCCAAACGAATTGCGAATAAGATTCAACATCAAAACCCAGTATTGATTGGAGTTTCTTTTGGTGGAATTTTAGTCCAGGAAATGGCAAAATGTATTGAAACCAGAAAAGTAATCATTATTTCGAGCGTAAAAACTAATTTGGAGTTTCCCAGAAGAATGAAAGTGGCCAAAACCACCAAGGCCTACAAACTGATTCCAACAAATTTGCTGGCGAATGTAGAAAGTTTGACCAAGTTTTCTTTTGGATTCAAGATAGACCAGCGACTCAAATTGTATGAAAAATTTCTTCGTGTTCGGGACAAACGTTATTTGGATTGGGCGGTGGAGCAAGTAATTTTATGGGAAAGAACCGTTGCTGATGAAAAGGTGATTCACATACACGGTGATGAAGACGATGTTTTTCCAATAAAAAACATCAAGAATTGCATTGTGGTAAAAGGAGGAACGCATATAATGATTCTGGCTAAATACAAATGGCTGAATGAAAACTTGCCCAGAATTATTTTGGAATAAAACAAAAAAAAGGCGATTAGAGCTTGTTCTAATCGCCTTTTTTGAATTTATATTTTCTTCATTTGCTCTTTCATCATTTTGATTTGGTCGGCCAACATGTTTTGCTTGTCCAGCTTTTTGGCTTCGTTCAGCAAGTTGGTGGCTTCCAATTTTCGTCTACGGCTCATCGCGATTCCGGCTAGATTCAATTTGGCTACGGCCAAATCCATATCCATCGACAATCCCAATTCGATGGCTTTCTTGAAAAACTTCTCGGATTGGTTGATGTTGGTTTGCGAAAGCATGATGCCGTGCAAATAATTGAAGTAACCTTGTTGTTTTCTAACCAAGGCTGTTTCCGGATTTTTGATGTAAGCCAACCATTTTTTGGCACCTTCGAAATCTTGTTTTCTCAGTTTTAGGAAAGCCAACAAGATAAATTCGTTTTTGTAGTAAAGAAAAATGGGAACGGCGGACAATAATATCAGGAAGATTCCGTTGCCGATATTGCTTTCGGTAAATTGCCAAATGCCTGCAATGATAATAAGTCCGGCAATAATAAGTTTGATAATTTTATGAAACATAAGTAGGTGATTTTTAATCTGACAAAGATAGGAAAAGGAATTAAAAAAAAAATTATAAAACCACTTGCTAGAAATAAAAGTCTTTGTATATTTGCACTCGGTTTTGAAATAACGAAATTCAAAACAATCAAAGATATTTAAATACATTTTTAAAGATACAAAGCAATGAGCAAAAGAACGTTTCAACCATCGAAAAGAAAAAGAAGAAATAAGCACGGATTTATGGACAGAATGGCTTCTGCTAATGGAAGAAAAGTCCTAGCTCGTCGTAGAGCCAAAGGAAGACACAAGTTGACTGTATCTTGCGAACCAAGACATAAAAAATAATGTTTTTATAAACATCCATAAAGGCGTTACTGTTATTAGTATCGCCTTTTTTTATACCTTGTCATTAAAATATTTGAAGTTTAAAGTTTTAACCTTGTGCAAAGGCTTTAAATGCGGAACTTCAAGCCAAAAATAAACACCAAAAACAACACAATGCCAAAAGACAACTCCATAAAATCGGTTTTAATTATAGGTTCAGGGCCAATCGTGATTGGACAAGCTTGCGAATTTGATTATGCAGGTTCCCAATCGGCACGTTCCATTCGCGAAGAAGGAATCGAGGTAATCTTGATCAACTCGAATCCTGCAACGATCATGACCGACCCATCGATGGCGGATCATATTTATTTGAAACCATTGACCACCAAATCCATCATCGAAATCCTGAAAGAACATCCGCAAATCGATGCTGTTTTGCCAACAATGGGTGGACAAACGGCTTTGAACTTGTGTTTGGAAGCAGATGAAAAAGGAATTTGGCAAGATTTCGGAGTTCAAATGATTGGTGTTGACGTGAATGCCATCAACATTACGGAAGATAGAGAGCAGTTCAAGCAATTGCTTCAAAAAATAAATGTTCCTACCGCACCGGCAAAAACGGCTACTTCTTTCTTGGAAGGTAAAGAAATTGCACAGGAATTCGGTTTTCCATTGGTAATTCGTCCATCCTTTACATTAGGAGGAACTGGAGCGGCTTTCGTTCACAGCAAAGAAGAGTTTGACGAAAAACTGACTTACGGATTGGAAATGTCACCTATTCACGAAGTTTTGATTGACAAAGCTTTGATAGGTTGGAAAGAATACGAATTGGAGTTGTTGAGAGATAAAAACGACAACGTCGTGATTATCTGTTCGATTGAAAATATGGATCCAATGGGAATCCACACTGGAGATTCCATTACTGTTGCCCCAGCGATGACCTTGTCGGACACGACTTTCCAAAAATTGCGTGATATGGCGATTTTGATGATGCGCAGCATCGGAAATTTTGCTGGAGGTTGTAACGTGCAGTTTGCCGTTTCGCCGGACGAAAAAGAAGACATCGTGGCGATTGAAATCAATCCTCGTGTGTCTCGTTCCTCGGCTTTGGCATCGAAAGCAACGGGTTATCCAATTGCTAAAATTGCTTCGAAACTGGCTTTGGGATACAACTTGGATGAATTGCAAAACCAAATTACCAAATCAACTTCCGCTTTATTCGAGCCGACTTTGGATTACGTAATCGTGAAAATACCACGTTGGAACTTCGACAAATTTGAAGGAGCCGATAGAACTTTGGGACTTCAAATGAAATCCGTTGGGGAAGTAATGGGAATTGGACGTTCGTTCCAAGAAGCTTTGCACAAAGCCACGCAATCATTGGAAATCAAGAGAAATGGTTTGGGGGCCGACGGAAAAGGATATACCAACTACGAGCAAATTATAGAGAAACTCACTCATGCAAGCTGGGATCGTGTTTTCGTGATTTATGATGCCATTGCAATGGGAATTCCGTTGAGCCGCATTCACGAAATCACCAAAATTGACATGTGGTTCTTGAAACAATATGAAGAACTTTATGTTTTAGAAAAAGAAATTTCCAACTATAATGTGGAAAGTTTGCCAAGAGAATTGTTGTTGGAAGCCAAACAAAAAGGTTTTGCCGACAGACAAATTGCGCACATGATGAATTGCAAGGAAAGCCAAGTGCACAGCTTGCGTTCGGAAATGAACATCAACCGCGTGTTCAAATTGGTGGATACCTGCGCTGCCGAGTTCACGGCGAAAACACCTTATTACTATTCGACTTTCGAGGCCGAAATTGAAAAGGCCAACGGTGAGCGTTACGTTCACAACGAAAGTATCCTGACCGACAAAAAGAAAATCATCGTTTTGGGTTCAGGACCCAACCGAATTGGACAAGGAATCGAATTTGATTATTCTTGTGTGCACGGCGTTTTGGCTGCCAAAGAATGCGGTTACGAAACCATCATGATCAACTGTAATCCTGAAACGGTTTCGACCGATTTTGACACGGCCGACAAATTGTATTTCGAGCCTGTATTTTGGGAGCATATTTACGACATCATCCAACATGAAAAACCAGAAGGTGTCATCGTGCAATTGGGTGGGCAAACGGCCTTGAAATTGGCCGAAAAACTATCTAAATACGGAGTAAAAATCATTGGAACCAGTTTTGACGCCTTGGATTTGGCCGAAGACAGAGGACGTTTCTCTGATTTGTTGACCGAATTACACATTCCTTTCCCGAAATTCGGAATTGCCGAAACGGCCGACGAAGCTTCTGCCTTGGCAGATACCTTGGATTTTCCTTTGTTGATTCGTCCTTCTTATGTGTTGGGAGGTCAGGGAATGAAAATCGTCATCAACAAAAAAGAATTGGAAGAACACGTCATCAACTTGTTGAAGTCGATTCCAGGAAACAAATTGTTGTTGGATCATTATTTGGCAGGAGCCATCGAAGCCGAAGCGGATGCCATTTGTGACGCCGACGGAAACGTGTACATCATAGGAATTATGGAGCATATCGAACCTTGTGGAGTACACTCGGGAGACAGCAATGCCACTTTGCCGCCGTTCAACTTGGGCGAATTCGTGATGCAACAAATCAAAGACCACACAGTGAAAATTGCAAAAGCATTGAAAACAGTTGGTTTGATCAACATCCAGTTTGCCATCAAAGACGATATCGTTTACATCATCGAAGCCAACCCGAGAGCGTCCCGTACGGTTCCGTTCATTGCAAAAGCTTACGGGGAACCTTACGTAAACTATGCCACCAAAGTAATGTTGGGTGAAAAGAAAGTAACCGATTTTGATTTCAATCCACAATTGAAAGGATATGCCATCAAGCAACCGGTTTTCTCTTTCAGCAAGTTCCAAAACGTGAACAAAGCCTTGGGGCCAGAAATGAAATCGACAGGAGAAAGCATCTTGTTCATTGATGACTTGAAAGACGACCAATTCTACGAATTGTACTCCAGAAGAAAAATGTATTTGAGCAAATAAAATTTGGATTATCTATATGAAAAAGCCCCGTTTGGGGCTTTTTTTGTGGGTTGAATTTTTTAATATGTTTGAGTATAAGCGAAACAGCATATTACAAAGAGCAAGAGCGGGGATTGTATTTTCTTTTTCATATTTTTAGGGCTGAAAAAAAATCAAAACAATGTTATTTGGGTTGAATAAGAGGTAAATGTATAATTTAAAGTGCAATAATTTGCATTTTAAATGTAAATCAAAAACTTAAATATTAGGAGGTGTCAAATTATTTATTACATTTGCTTAAACGTTAAAGCAAAATGACTCGTAAAACATCATTGAAGGATATTGCAGGCAAGGTAGGTGTTTCGGCCAGTCTGGTTTCGTACGTTCTAAACAACAAAGATAAAGAAAACAGGGTATCCAAAGAAACGGCAAACAAAATCAGGGCAGCCGCCAAAGAGCTCAATTATTTTCCGAATTTGAACGCCAGAAGCCTGAAAACCAATATTTCACATACCATTGGTTTGATTGTGGCCGATATTTCCAATCCCTTTTTTTCCAGTTTGGCCCGAACGATAGAAGACGAGGCTTATGCCCGAAATTACACGGTCATTTTTGGTTCTTCCGACGAGAACAACAACAAGTTCATAAAAGTGCTGGATTTTTTGAGCACACGCCAAGTCGATGGATTTATTGTGGCCTCTCCCGAAGATTCCCGAGAGACTGTTTTGGGACTAAAAGAATCGAATGTTCCTTTGGTGTTGATTGACCGCTATTTTTCGGATATTGTTGTAAACACGGTTATGGTGGACAACTTCAAGGCTTCTTATGAAGCGACCAATCATTTGTTGGACAAAGGTCACCAGAGAATTGGTGCCATCGTTTATGAATCCACACTTTTGCATTATCAGGATAGGT
>JAGNPF010000083.1 GCA_017989775.1 Flavobacterium sp. | reverse complement strand
CTTGAAAATTATGTATAATTTGGATTAACTAACAGAAAAAAAACTTGAATGGAATACTGGCCAAAACATTTATTATCCTATTTCTTAACAACTGTTTTAAGTAACATTATTTTCGTAATCTATCTAAAAACAACTAATTATTCTGGAGGCGAAATTGGAATGGCACCATTAATAACAATGTTGAATGCAATTATAACATCTGCTATTTCGTTAATCATATTAATCTGTTTAAGAATATTTAGTATTAAAGTTTCTATTTTTATAAGTTTAACAATATTTAGTTTGGTATCAACTTTACTTCTTTTTATTTACTTTAAAATAAATCCATTTGAAGGATATCTATCCGATGTTGACTTAATGGCATTATTAAGCGTAATTGTTGCTAGCCTATTAACTTGCTTATTTTATTTGATTAAGAAAAACATCAAGTAATTAAGATCCTATACAGAAAGTTGGAGTTTAACTATAGAACTTAAAAAATTAGATTTTGCCAGCAGAAGCGTGAAAGTTATGTGTAAAAATCGTAATTTCGACAATATAACCGCCCTGTAACAGCCGTTTGGCGTGATTGGGGTTTTAGGCTGAATTGAAAAATGGTTTTGTACTTGGAAAATTTGTGTTTAACCGAAAGATTACGCATCTTTATTCCCCAACCACGCCAAGCGCCAGAACGTTATGCGTCAGCTTAAAAGACAACAATGCAAGATATAAGACATTTCAATAGAGCAACAATTTTGACAATTCTAACAGTTGGACTTTCGGGACTTCAATCTGTTTTGCTTCATATTGGAACGACTGACTTTGCTCACAAATATTTTTCAACTTATTTTTTCGTTGAACTTTTCATTTTCCTATTGACTTTATCAACAGGATTAAAAAGAAAAATATATGCAATCCTTTTTCTTTTAGCTCTCATTTTTGAAATGCTGTGGTTCTTTATTAACGAACGACCAATTAGTCCAGATGTTTTATTAATGCTCATTGTGGGTGCGACAAGAATTTACATATTAATTTGGTTACTAAAACGGCTGACAAAATGAATAAATGGAAAATTGCATTTTGGGTTTGCTTGACAGTCTTGATTTTAGTGACAGCTTTTGGAGTTTATTCAATCATTGACCAAGCAGTTACATTGACATATCAAAAGGAAGGTTACACAGACACGGAGAACGACCTTGTCAACTTAATTGAAATTATTAATAAGACTGACCTGAACAAAACACAAATTCAAAAAGAACTAAAAGACCACAGACTATACGAGTATATGGACTTTAAAACTGACACCATTTCACTTGACAGAGTAACGCTAATATTTAAGGACGACAAATTATTTAAAGTCACAAAGCAATGGTAGGACAAGAAAGCCGAACGCATAACAGCTAGAGTTTCGTTGCGTGCGCAGCACGAACAATGAAACTCCTGTTGAACGGAACCGGATTACCTGCCGTCAACACTATGGAGTTATCGTAAAATTTTGAGAGAGAATACTAAGAGGATTTCGTGCCCTGCTGTGCGAAGTCTCCCGACTTCGTACCCGTTGCAATAGGCAATCAACACGAGGTGTAAGAATAAGTTAAATTAAAAGTTGTAATTGTTTTTTGTTGTCTGGCAAAAAGGCTTTTGTAATTACTTCACCTTCAAAAAAACATCATCGACGGCAATTTTCATTTCCGGAAAAAGGGGACTTTTTATTATTTGGCCTTCCGAGAAAGGCTTCAAGCCAATGTATTCGTCGTCTCTTAAGATGTAAACCAAAACGATACGTTCTTCGGGTTCCACCATCCAATATTCTTTCACGCCGCTTTCTTGGTACAGGTTGAATTTGGTATCCACGTCGTGTTTGCTGTTGCTGGGCGACAAAATTTCCACAATCAGGTCTGGTGCGCCATTACAGCCTTTGTCGTCAATTTTGTCTTCATCACATATAATGCAAATGTCAGGCTGTACAACTGTTGTGTCTTTTTTGGCTGATTTTACGGGTAAACGAACGTCAAAAGGAGCTACAAACACGCTGCAACTGTGATTTTGAAAAAAACCATAGATTTTCCAATTCAAATTTTGCGAAATTTTTTGATGGTTTGAACTCGGAGCTGGACTCATTTTCAAAATGAATCCTTTTATGAGTTCTACGCGTTCCGAGAATTGCCATAGCAAGTAGTCGCTATAGGTATAGGTTTTGGTCAAATCTAAATCCGAAAAGTTTTTTACTACTGGCATAACACATTCATTTTTCACAAAGTTATAAAAACTACTCCAACTTCTCCATTATTTTTTGAAATCGAAAATTGTCGAGTCATTTAAAAGGACAAATTGGCATTAAGTCCAGTAGGCATAATGTTTTTGTGCAAATCTTTTTCTCGAAAGAATTGTCCATTTCAACCTCCTCAACAAAATCAAAATTATCTCAATTCCAAATTAGTTTTTTCTCGATTTATAATTGTATTTTTGCATCGTTTTTGCAAACCTGCTTTTGCTTGAATACATACCAAACACAACAACTACAACTTGAACAGAATGAATCAAACAAAATATATTTTTGTTACAGGCGGAGTAACGTCTTCTTTGGGTAAGGGAATTATTGCAGCTTCATTGGCAAAATTATTACAGGGAAGAGGATACAGAACTACAATCCAAAAATTTGACCCGTATCTAAACGTTGATCCGGGAACATTGAACCCCTACGAGCACGGCGAATGTTACGTGACCGACGATGGTGCCGAAACCGATTTGGATTTGGGACATTACGAGCGTTTCTTGAACGTGCCCACTTCCCAGGCGAACAATGTTACCACGGGAAGAATTTACCTTTCGGTTATTGAAAAAGAAAGAAGAGGCGAATTCCTTGGAAAAACGGTTCAGGTTGTGCCCCACATTACCAACGAAATCAAGGAAAGAATGCAATTGCTGGGGAAATCCGGCGATTTCGACATCGTGATTACCGAAATCGGGGGAACCGTGGGTGACATCGAATCGTTGCCCTACATCGAGTCGGTGCGTCAATTGGTTTGGGATTTGGGCGAAAACAACGCCATCGTGATCCACCTGACCTTGATTCCTTATTTGGCCGCAGCCGGAGAATTGAAAACCAAACCAACCCAACATTCCGTTAAAACCTTGATGGAAAGCGGTATCAAAGCCGACATCTTGGTTTGTAGAACCGAACACCAAATCTCGCAAGAAATTCGCAATAAATTGGCCTTGTTTTGCAACGTGAAAAAAGAAGCTGTAATCCAATCCATCGATGCTTCGACCATTTATGAAGTGCCTAATTTGATGTTGGAAGAAGGTCTTGATGTGGTTGCCTTGAAAAAACTGGATTTGCCCAAAAAAGCCGCTCCGGATTTGAAAAACTGGAACACCTTTTTGAAAAGATTGAAAAACCCAAAACACACCGTAAACATAGGTTTGATTGGGAAATATGTAGAAATGCAGGATTGCTACAAATCTATTTTGGAAGCGTTCATCCATGCAGGAGCCGCCAATGAAACCAAGGTGAACGTGATTTCCATTCATTCCGAATTTTTGGATGCCAGTGACGTGGCCGAGAAATTTGAGGGATTGGACGGAATTCTCGTGGCTCCAGGTTTTGGAGAAAGAGGGATTGAAGGAAAAATTGAAGCCATACGTTACGCCCGCGAAAACAAACTGCCGTTTTTCGGAATTTGTTTGGGAATGCAAATGGCCACCATCGAATATTCCAGAAATGTATTGGGTTATGCCGATGCCAATTCGACCGAAATGAATCCGAATACCAAGCATCCCGTGGTCAACTTGATGGAAGACCAAAAAACGGTTACCGACAAAGGAGGAACCATGCGTTTGGGAGCCTGGAAATGCGAAATCAAACCGGATACTTTGGCTTATAAAATTTACGGAAAAACAACAATTTCCGAACGTCACCGCCACCGTTATGAATTCAACAGCGATTATTTGGCCGAATTGCAAAAAGCGGGATTGAAAGCTTCTGGAGTCAATCCGGAAACTGGTTTGGTCGAAATTGTGGAATTGGAAGACCATCCGTTTTTCATTGGCGTGCAATACCACCCAGAATACAAAAGCACCGTGGAAAACCCACATCCAATTTTCGTGAATTTTGTGGCTGCGATCGTAAAAGCAAAGAAAAAATAATGTTTGGTAACAATTTTGTGTAAAATTGGACTAACCAAGATTAATTTGAAGATAAATATAAAGTAACGCGAGATTGCTTCGTGCCTCGCAATGATAATTAAAATGGAAGAAAAAAAATTAGACCTCAATTCGATTATTGGTTTCGTATTGATTTTTGGAATCTTGATTTGGATAATGTACCAAAACCAGCCTTCTGAGGCTACTATTGCTGCCCAAAAAGCCAAGAAAGAGCAACTTGCCAAAGCAGCATCTAAAGCCAAGGCATTGCAGGCAGAAATTTTGGCAACTCCCACGGCTGTTGTAGAAGGAGATTCTGCACAATTAGTTGAGTTGCAAAAAACTTTGGGTGGTTTTGCTTATTCCGCGACTCTTCCATCTGCAAAAAATGATTTTACCACCATCGAAAATGAAGTGGTAAAACTGAAAATCGCCAATAAAGGAGGTTATATTGTGGAAGCCACCTTGAAAAATTTTGAAAAATTCAAGAAAAATTCAGGACAATTGGTGGAATTGGTAAAAGACAACAATGCCAATTTGAACGTGCAATTATCGACAAGAGACAATCGTACTTTAAATACCAAAGACCTTTATTTTGAACCATCTTTGACAAAAGTGGGGGCAGACCAAATCCTTTCGATGAAATTGAAGGCTGGTGCCAACGAGTTTTTGGAATACAAATACATCCTGAAACCAAATGACTACATGATTGGTTTCGACCTTCGTTCCCAAGGGTTGAACAAAGTTTTGAACACGACCAAACCATTGGACTTGGAATGGAGCATGAAAACGTATCGAAACGAGAAAAGTATTTCTTACGAAAATCGATACACCGAAGTGTATTTCGAACACGAAGAAGGCAAGATTGACTATGTGGGACAAGGGCAAGACAAAGAAGAGGAGTCCACTAAAACGACTTATGTTGCTTATAAACAACACTTTTTTTCGACGATTCTGTTGACCAACAAACCTTTTGAATCGGCCAAATTGCAATCCAATAATTTGGTTCACGACGAGGCAATCGACACCACTTTTACCAAACAATTCAAGGCCAATATTCCGTTGGCATTCGATAACGGGGAATTGGATTATAAAATGAGTTGGTATTTTGGGCCAACAGATTACAAGATTCTAAAATCCTACGACAAGAATTTGGAGAAAGTGATTTCGCTGGGTTGGGGGATTTTCGGATGGATCAACAAGTTTATTTTCATCCCCTTGTTTGGATTCTTGAGCACGACTTTGGGGCTTTCCCTGGGAATTGCAATTATCATTTTCACGATAATAATTAAAGTGGCCATGTCGCCCATCACGTTTAAATCATTCTTGTCACAGGCAAAAATGAAGGTATTGCGTCCTGAAATCACCGAATTGGGAGAAAAATTCAAGAAAGACCCAATGAAGAAACAACAGGAAACGATGAAGTTGTACAACAAAGCCGGAGTGAATCCGATGGCAGGTTGTATTCCGGCCTTGATTCAAATCCCGTTCATGTATGCTTCGTTCCAGTTTTTCCCGTCCGCTTTCGAGTTGAGACAAAAAGGATTCCTTTGGGCAGACGATTTGTCTTCTTTCGATGAAGTGATCAAATTGCCGTTCCATATTCCTTTGTATGGCGACCACATCAGTTTGTTTCCGGTGCTTGCCTCGATTGCCATTTTCTTCTATATGAAAATGACTTCCGGCGACCAACAAATGGCGGCTCCACAACAAGAAGGAATGCCGGATATGGCCAAGATGATGAAAATCATGATTTATGTTTCGCCAATAATGATGTTGTTCTTCTTCAATAGTTATGGTGCTGGATTGAGTTTGTACAACTTTATTTCCAACTTGATTACCATTGGAATCATGATTGTCATCAAAAGATATTTTATCGACAGCGACAAGATTCATGCCCAAATTCAGGAGAACAAATTGAAAGAACCCAAAAAGCAAAGCAAGTTTCAGCAAAAGCTGCAAGAAGTGATGGAACAAGCCGAAGCCGAAAAAGCAAAAAACAAAAAGAAATAATTGATGAAAAGCTCCCAGAAATGGGAGCTTTTTTTTTGACTGTTTTTAAAGTGAACCCAAGAATCACTTTCTCTTGATCCATTCATAATTTACTATGGCAAGACCGTAAAAAATAGAATCAGCTGAAATTTTACCCAGAATGATTCCCGTAACATAATTTCCGGTCAAAACGGGCATCCAATACATGAAAAAAGGACGGATGAAAAAGAAATCCAAAACGGCTGGGTAACCGAATTCCAGGATTAAATTGCGCACCAAAAGTAATAGTTCTTTCGCGGAAGTATTGCTGCCCAAAGATTTGTTGGCTTCCGCCAATTTTTTGAAAGCCATGAACAGGATAATCCCATAAAAGGCAAAGTATTCGGCAAAAGTGATGAGGTAGGCCGTCGTCACTCCATCAAAAATCCGGCTGAATTGGGAACTCGCCAATGCGGCAGACGTTGCAGCAATTTCGGCATATTTATACCGGTCAAACCATTCCTTGAAATTGTATTTATTGAACATTGGGAGTTTTGTTTTTGCAAATTTTGTCATTGCGAGGAACGAAGCAATCACACATCAAGAGCAACAAATATGATGGCGCCCGCTC
>JAGNPF010000082.1 GCA_017989775.1 Flavobacterium sp. | reverse complement strand
GTTTTATTACTATTCGGGAATGGCATACAATCAATTGCAGCAATTCAAGAAGGCAAAAGAGATGCTGGAAATGGGCTTGGATTACGTGATAGACGATGTGCCGTTGGAAGTTAATTTCAACCTTCAATTGGGGGAAGCTTACAATGGATTGGGTGATTTCAAGAAAAAGGAACAGTATTTTTCCAAAGCCAATCAATTACTAAAAAATAAAAAATAACAATTCAAATGAAGAGATTCTTAGCCATAGTGGTGCTGGTTTTTTTGGTGTCGTGTAAATCAAAATCGGTTGTGGTGGAAGCTACTAAAACAACGACCCGAATGACGGCCAAAACAATTATTGAAAACTACCACAACAATAAAATCGATTTTTCGACATTATACATAAAATCGAACGTTCAATATGCCGATGACAAACAAACACAGAACGTTACGGCCGAGATACGAATCAAGAAAGACCAACAGATTTTGGTCAGCGTTCGTTTTTTGGGAATCACGATGGCCAAAGCTTCGATCACGCCAACATCGGTAAGCTATTACGAGAAAATGGGAGGCCGTTATTTCGAAGGTGATTTCAGCACCTTGAGTCAATGGCTGGGAACGGATTTGGATTTTGACAAAATCCAGAACCTGTTGTTGGGACGCGCCATTGATGATTTGGAAAAAGGAAAATACGAAGAATCATTCACCGACCAAGTGTATAGATTGGATGATGCATCGGCAACCAATTTCAAAAAATCATTTTATTTTGACGCCAACAGCTTTTTGTTGAACAAACAGGAAATAACGCAAACAGCCAAAGGCAGGATGATTCAAGTGGCTTATTCGAACAACAGGACATACAACGAAGGGACATTGCCTTTGAAAGTGTTGATCAACGGTATTCAAGAGAAAGGAAAAACACAAATCAATTTTGAATACGACAACCTAAGCTTCAATGAAGAACTTTCTTTTCCTTATAGTGTTCCAAATGGTTATAAAAGAATTATAATTAAGTAAATTTGCACAAACTTATTTTAACTATGCCAAAATTTCTCCTAAGCCTACTGTTTATATGTTTGACTTCACTGTCGTGGAGCCAGGATTCCCAGCAAGAAAAACTGGAAGCTCGCAAAGCCCAAATTCAAAGAGAAATTAGGGAAAACGAAGAGATGTTGAAATCAGTCAAGAAAAAAGAAAAAACTGCCGTTCACGTGGTTATTATCCAGGCCAACAAAATAAAACTCAAGGAAAAACTGATCAACACCACCGAGAGACAAGCCAAATTGTTGAGTAACGATATGTACATCAATCAGTTGAAAATAAACCAGCTCAAGAGGGAATTGAAAGTTTTGAAGGAAGATTATGCAGAAATGATTGTGAAATCCTACAAAAGCCGTTCCGAACAAAGCCGGGCCATGTTCATCCTGTCGTCCGAGAATTTTCTCCAAGCCTACAAGCGTGCCCAGTACATGAAACAATATACCAGTTTCAGAAAAATGCAGGGTGAGGAAATAAGTTCAAAATCCAAACAACTGGTTGATTATAACGCAAAATTGGATGTTCAAAAAACAGCCAAGCAAAAACTGATTGCCGAAAACGAAAAAGAACGTTTGTCGTTGTTGAAAGAAAAAAATGAGCAACAAAAATTGGTGAATTCCATCAAGAAAGACAAGAAAAAATTAACGGCCGACATCAAGAAAAAACAGCAGGAAGCAAGAGCCATCGAAAAACAAATTGATCGTTTAATTAGGGCAGCCATTGCCGAAGCCAATAGAAAAGCAGCTGAGGAAGCAGCCATGAAAAAAGCTGAAGCCAGTAAGAAAGCCGGAGAAACAAAAGAAGAAACAAAAGCACGTGCCAAAGCCATTGTATCTTCGGCACCAGCAGTATCCTCGTCCAAAATTGTCTTGACGCCAGAAGCAAAAATAATTGCCGACAATTTCAAGGCAAACAGGGGGCGATTGCCTTTCCCAGTCGAGAAAGGTTTTATCTCTTTGGGTTATGGAACACAGCAACATCCCGTCATTCCATCGTTGACGGTTCATAATAGCGGAGTGGAAATTACCACGGAACAAGGGGCTAATGCCAGGGCAGTATTTGATGGGGAAGTTTACAGCGTCATGGTGTCGTCGTCCACGGGAAATAAATCGGTAATGATTCGACATGGAGATTATTTTACCGTATATCAAAATTTAAGTTCGGTTAGCGTGAGCAAAGGCGATAAAGTAAGCCGAAAAGAAATCATAGGTAGGGTAAGAACCACAGGAGACAAATCGGTAATCAAATTCTTCATTCTGCAAAATACCACCTATAACAATCCCGCAAGCTGGTTGTCGATGTAATAATTGAATTTAAAACCAAATGGCAAACCCGACAGTTTTCAAAAAAGCTGTCGGGTTTGTTGCTATATGGCGTTTGTTTTTATTGTTGTTGCTGTTCTTGCTGCCTCTGTTGGTGTTGCAGCTGCACATGATGTTGCTCCATGATATCAAGCTGTGCCTGTTCTTCGACCGACATTTTTTGGAGCTGTACATTGTTGATTTCTTCAAAATGTCTTCCATCTTCGTAGCCAATGGAGACCGAAACCGAAAGCGTCTGTTTGGCAAATCCCTTGAAAGTTCCTTTTACAAGCGTGCAATCATGGAAATTTCTTCCCACCGAAAGTTTGACGTGATTGTCCATGGTCCAGATGTTGTTGGTGGGATCCAGTCCGAGCCAGCCTTGCGTCGGAGTGTAGATTTCCACCCAGGCATGCGTGGCTCCTTCTCCCCTGAGACCGCTTTCGTTGGGACAAACGTAGCCGCTCACGTATCTGGAAGGAATTCCAACGGTGCGCAAAAGCTGTAGCAAGATGTGGGCAAAGTCTTGGCAAACGCCTTTTCGGATTTCCAGTATCTCGTCAAGAGTGGTTTGTACGTTGGTGATTCCCTTGGTGTAGGTGAAGTGTTTGTAGATGTACTCATTGCATTCCTGGGCAATGGCTATGATGGATTTGTCCGGCAGGTTTATTTTTTTTAAAACAAGGTTGATTTGTTTTTGCTTTTCGATGGTTTCGGGATAGCAAAGACGTTGCAACATAATGCTTTTTTCTTTTTCAATGTCCAAGTCCTGGACGGTGGTAGTGTCTATTTCGGGAATTTTGAGCGAATGGTTCACGCGTACCAGCATCCGGGATTCGATGGTCATCTCGTTGTGGGCTTCCAAAGTGTTGAAATTCCCCACCCTGTTGCCGTAATAATCGTGTGAAATTTCCACATTGGGATTATGGCTTATCGAAATCTGGTGCTGCAGCACATCTTGATTCTCGAAGTTGTGCGGAAACAATCGTATCTCGTTGATGCTTTCTTTAATAGGCCAACTGTATTGGTATTTCGTGATATGAACTATTTTGAAGGTTGCCATTTTTTTAGGTATAAGAAAAGAAAAATTTGGAGAAGTCCGTCGAAAACTGGAACAATTGTTTCTTGGTTTCATTCAAGACGTCTTCTAGTTGTTTGTTGGTCAAGTTGTAATAATCGGTAAACTCAATCAAGCTTTTTAACCTTCCAAATTGATTTTGTAGGGTTCTTGCTTCGCTGGAGTTGTTGTCCATAATTAAACTGTCCAGGTATTTGTCCAGCAATTCCAGGGTGTATATCACGGAATGTGAAAAATCCCGATTGAAAATTACGTGTTGCACCACTTTGCGATTATGGGGAATATTGCTGTAGCTTTTCAGGTATTGTTCATAACCCGAGAGCGACAACAACAACCTTCTCCAGTACAATAAATCTTCTTCCCCGTCAAGATTGTAATTGATGGGTTTAAAGTAGGCCTGCGTCATCGAAATGGTTTGCAAGCAACGTTCTATTTGTTTGCCAATATTGGAAAAACACCAACTCGTCCCCCTAGGCATCGTCACATGGACTATGCCGTTGTACAACAAAAGATCTTCTTTGAGTTCGGTAACAACGCTTAGGGCTTCATAGGTTTCCAATTTTTTGGACAAATCTGGCACATTCATAAAATGGTACATCGAGTTGATGTGTTCCCAAAGTTCTTTCGTTATTTTGTCTTGGGAGCCTCTGGCATTTTCACGTGCTTTGACAACAAGATTTTTGACGGAATTGCTGTTTTGATTGTCGCAAATGATGTATTTCAAGATAAAATTGGTGTCGTATTGCGACTGGACAATTTGATTTCTGGACAAATCCGTGTAATATTCCAACAAGGGTTTGTATCCTTGTGAATCATTCATTTCTTTATCAAAAGACAAGATGTAGAATGTGTTTAGGGTGAGTATCATTCCATCCGCCCTTTCCATGTATCTGTTGAGCCAGAACATTCCGTCTGCAACTCGGCTGAGCATGTTTGTTTTCATCTTAATTTGTCATTGCGAGGAGTTGCGAAGCACTTAGCAAAGCAATTTCGTCCTCCTCTTGTTAATACGATTTTTATTCAATGATCCAGGTGTCCTTGCTGCCTCCTCCTTGCGAAGAATTGACTACCAAGGAACCTTCGGTCAGAGCCACCCGCGTCAATCCGCCAGGAACAATTTCAACGCCGTTCGGGCCGCACAAGGCATAAGGTCTTAAATCTACGTGGCGCAGTTTCAGCTCGCCGTCAATCAGGCAAGGTACGGTGCTGAGTTGGATAATGGGTTGGGCTATGAAATTTCGAGGATTGGCCAAAATCGCAATTTTCCCTTTTTCCAGTTCTTCCTCGGTGGCTTTGTTTCCCATGATCATTCCGTAGCCACCACTCTGGTTGGTTTCCTTGATGACCATATTGCCCATATCGGCAAACACCAGTTCGCGTTCCTCTTTGTTTTCCATTTGATAAGTAGGAACGTTTTTAAGGATGGGCTCTTCGTTGAGATAAAACTTTATCATGTCGGGAACATAAGCATAAACCGCTTTGTCATCGGCAACACCATTTCCAACGGCATTCACCAAGGCAACATTTCCTTGTTTGTAAGCACTGATAAGACCGGGAACGCCCAAGGTGCTTTCGGGTCTAAAAACCAATGGGTCCAGGTAATCGTCGTCCAAACGTCTGTAAATCACATCGACTTGTTGCAAACCCGAAGTGGTTTTCATGTACACCCTGTTGTTGTTGACTACCAAATCGCGTCCTTCCACCAACGGAACCCCCATTTGTCTGGCCAAAAAGGTGTGCTCGTAATAAGCCGAATTATAAATACCGGGCGTGAGCAAAACCACGTTTGGATTCGAAATGTTTCTTGGCGACATCGAAATGAGGATGTTATGCAAGATCATGGGATATTTTCCCACCATGCTCACGTGATTGGCACTAAGCATTTCGGGGAAAATTCGTTTCGTGATTTCTCGGTTTTCCAGCATATAGCTCACGCCGCTTGGACATCTCAGGTTGTCTTCCAAGACATAGAATTCTCCTTTTGCGCCCCGAATCAAGTCGATTCCGGCTATATGGATGTGGATATTGTGGGGTACTTTTATGCCATGCACCTCTTGGAGATAGTGAGGGCACGAAGCCACCAAAGCCGCTGGCATCACCCCTTCTTTTATGATCAATTGCTCGTTGTAAACATCTTCCAAGAACAAGTTGAGTGCTTTCAGTCTTTGTTTTATTCCCGACTCTACTTCTAGCCATTCTTTTTGGGTAATGATTCTCGGGATGATGTCAAACGGAAAAATTCTTTCGATGCCTTGATTGTCATCGCTGTAAACGGTAAAAGTGATACCCTGATTCATGAAAAAATCAGCTGCCTGTTTTTGCTTTTGGGTTAATTTTTCGGGATTAAGGTTCTGGATGGTTTGCAGCACTTTGGAATATGAACTTCGAACTCCTTTACTAGAAAACATTTCATCCCAACCACTGGGGTTTAATTTCGGTATCGACTTCACCATGTCTTTCATTGTTAAATAGTAATAAATTTTGCTGTTTTTGTTTAAAAAACAGTGATTTAAAACAAATTTATTGTTTTATTTTTTACACAATTCCTTTTTTGTTGAGTTTTTAATAATTTATGTCGTATTCGTTGTTTTGACAATTATTTTTGACAATTTTATTTTTTTTTAATCTCGTTTTTTCAATTCTGTAATTGTTAAATCATAATAAAACAACAATACCCATATTTTTTTAGGGTATTGTTTTAAAAAACAAGAAGTATTAATAAATGTTAGGTATTTTTTAAAGGGGTGTGTTGTTAGATTTTTTTTATTCGTAAAACATTGTGTTTTGAAGGAGAAGTGACAGGAAGGCATAAAAAAAGACCGTTGTTGGACGGTCTTTTTAGATTGTAGCCCCGCCGAGAATCGAACTCGGATCAAAAGTTTAGGAAACTCCCATTCTATCCGTTGAACTACGGGGCTAAAAAACAATAACTTAAATTTAGGCCCAGTTTTTTGGGCTTTAGGCAATTTTTACTGTTTTGGTTTTGGTTCACAAATGTATCAAATTTATTCGAATCGAATGCTTTAAAAAGAAGGATTTGACCTGATTTTTAATGTTGCTTTTCGAAATTTTCATATCGGAAACAAGGTTGGAAACTTTTGGGAATACGTCTGAAAAAAGATAGTTTTCGATTACAATTTGACAGGATAGTATCTTTTTAAGCCTATTAAAATTTTATATTTACAACATTAATATAATCTCAATTTTAAGACCGTTTAACATGATTTTTAGAAAAATTCAGCTTTTAATTTTATTGAGGTGTTCGGATAATTACTTATAATTTTTTCGTATATTTAAAGTATGGAAAAATTTAAAGGAGAAAGTATTTTAGAATTTACAGATAAGTTCAAAACCGACTTAGATTGTTTAGAATATTT